>NZ_DATCNW010000231.1:0-38935 GCF_036565025.1 Pengzhenrongella sp. | reverse complement strand
CAGCCAGGATCACCCTGGCAGCGTTCACGTCCCGGCCCGCGGTGAAGCCACAGGTCGAGCACGTGAAGATTCGTTGACCCAGTTCGAGGTGCCGCTTGGCTCTCGCGAAGCACCTCGAGCAGGTCATGGTCGTGTACGCGGACTGAACCAACACCACCGTTCGGCCAGCCCGCAAACCCCGGTAGATGAGCTCTCGCTTCGCTCCGCCGATGGCGGCGTCAGCGGCCTTGCGCGCCATGGTGGACCTCGCGAGGAACGTCGGCGTGAAGTCCTCCACGGCGATCAGCTGGTGGGCCTCGACGATCCTCTTGGCCCAGATACGCGCGTCGTACTGAACTTGCCGGGCGCCCTTCTTGTGCAGGGCCGCCGCGTCGCGGCGCGCCCGGAGGTACCCGTTGGACTGTGCCCCGTTCGAGTGGTGCCGGCGCGCCATGCGGCGTTGCGCTTTGGCGAGGGCGTCGGCGGACCGTTTGCGGTGCTGGGAGTGGGGCAGGTCGAACACGGGGTTGGTGGTGGTTGCGGTGGCGGCCACGCCCCAGTCCACACCGATTCCACCGTCTACGTCCGGCGCCTGTTGGGCTTCGCGGCGCACCACGAACGATGCGTACCAGTGCCCGAGCGTGTCTTGAAAGACGCGGACGCTCGTCGGGTCGGACGGCAGGTCCCTGGACCACACCACCGGGATGGTGATGCCCTTGGGCAGGACCAGGCGTCCGTCTCTCACGCTGAACCCGCGCGTCGAGTACTCGAGGGACGGCAGGGTCTTCTTCCGCGCCTTGAACTTCGGGCGCCCGCGCCCCTTGACCTTGAACGACTGGTCGAGGCTCCGGGCGTAGTCGCGCAGGGTCTGCTGCTGGGTGACCTGCGAACCCTCCGGCAACCAGGCGTGCGCCCTACGAGCTTCGGTGAGGAGCTTGGACAGTTTCGCGAACGTGGGCTTGCGCCCAGTCTTGGACTGGTGGACGGCCTCGTTCCACAGGAACCGGCACCGGTTCCACTCGCAGATCAGCGAGGCCTCTGCCTGCGCGCCTGGACGGAGGCGGTACGTGTACCGAACCGTCTCAATGGGCATAAAACCACCATATCCGACAGAACTGACGTTCGACCGAAAGGAACCAGCGTGTCGCTGACCACACACGAACACCCCTACCTCTCCATGGCTGATGCCCAGGGGTCTCACGAGCTCGTTCTCATGAAGATCGGATTCATCGGACTGGGCATCATGGGCAAGCCCATGGCCACAAACCTCCTCGCGGCCGGTCACGAGCTCGTCGTGCGGGACAACAACCCCGCCTCGGTCGCCGAGCTGACCGCGCTCGGTGCCCGCGAGGCCGCCACCCCGAAGGAGGTGGCGGAGCAGGTCGACCTCGTGCTGACCATGCTCCCCAACTCCCCGCACGTCCAAGCCGTGGTGCTCGGCGCCGACGGCATCCTGGACGGCGCCCACGACAACCTGGCGTACATCGACATGAGCTCGATCGCGCCGCTGGTCTCCCGCGAGGTCGGTGCCGCGCTGGGCGCCAAAGGCATCGCGATGCTCGACGCCCCCGTCTCCGGCGGCGAGCCGAAGGCGGTCGACGGCACGCTGTCGTTCATGGTCGGCGGCCCGCAGGACCTGTTCGACACCTACCGCGGCGTGCTCGAGGTCATGGGCGCGTCCGTGGTGCGGGTCGGTGAGCTCGGGGCCGGGAACATCGCCAAGCTCGCCAACCAGGTGGTCGTGGCGCTGAACATCGCCGCCGTGTCCGAGGCGCTGGTGTTCGCGCAGAAGGCCGGCGTCGACCCGGAGGCCGTGTTCGAGGCGATCCGCGGCGGGCTCGCCGGCTCGACGGTCATGGAGGCCAAGGCGCCGATGATGCTGGACCGGAACTTCGCGCCCGGCTTCCGGCTGAGCCTGCACATCAAGGACCTCACGAACGCGATCGAGACCGGCCACGAGGTCGGCGCTCCGGTGCCGCTGACCGCCGCGATCCTGGAGATGATGACCGCGCTCAAGGTCGACGGCCGCGAGCTCGAGGACCACAGTGCGCTCGTGCGCTTCCACGAGAAGCTCGCGGGCCTCGAGCTCGCGCGGGGACCGATCACGATCGCCGGCGGCCGGCTCGACCTCGCCGACGAGTCCGTCGCATGAGCACCCCCACGATCACCAAGGTCTCCGTCTACCCGGTCGCGGGCCGGGACTGCATGGAGCTGAACCTGTCCGGGGCGCACGGCCCGTACTTCACCCGGAACGTCGTCGTGCTCGAGGACTCGGCGGGCCACCGCGGAATCGGTGAGGTTCCTGGCGGGGCGAAGATCACCCGGACGCTCCAGGACGCGACGGCGCTGGTGCTCGGCGCCGCGCTCGGTGACTACAAGAACGTGTGCCGGGCGATCGCCACGACGTTCAGCGGTCGCGACACCGGCGGCCGCGGCCAGCAGACGTTCGACCAGCGCGCCACCGTGCACGCCGTCACCGCATACGAGTCGGCGCTGCTCGACCTGCTCGGCAAGCACCTCGGGGTGCCGGTCGCCGCGCTGCTCGGCGACGGGCAGCAGCGCGAGTCCGTCCGGGCGCTGGGCTACCTGTTCTACGTGGGTGACCCTGGGAAGACCGAGCTCGAGTACGACCGCGAGCTCGACTCCCCCGTCGACTGGTACCGGATCCGGCACGAGGAGGCGCTGACTCCGCAGGCGATCGTCGCCCAGGCCGAGGCCACCTACGCGCGCTACGGGTTCAAGGACTTCAAGCTCAAGGGCGGCGTGCTCGCCGGCCCGCAGGAGGTCGAAGCCGTGCGGGCGCTCAAAGCGCGCTTCCCGGACGCCCGCATCACGCTCGACCCGAACGGCGCCTGGTCGCTGGCCGAGGCCGTCGACCTGTGCCGGGACCTCGTGGGCACGATGGCCTACGCCGAGGATCCGTGCGGCGCGCAGGACGGCTTCTCCGGCCGGGAGATCCTGGCCGAGTTCCGCCGCGCCACCGGCCTGCCGACGGCGACCAACATGATCGCCACGGACTGGCGACAGCTCGCGCACGCCCTGGCGCTGCAGAGCGTAAGCATCCCGCTGGCCGACCCGCACTTCTGGACCATGCAGGGCTCGGTCCGGGTGGCCCAGCTCTGCAACGACTTCGGGCTGACCTGGGGCTGCCACTCGAACAACCACTTCGACATCTCCCTCGCGATGATCGCGCACTGCGGGGCCGCCGCTCCCGGGGAGTACAACGCGCTGGACACCCACTGGATCTGGCAGGAGGGCGTGGAGCGACTGACCGCGAACCCGATGACGATCGTGGACGGCCAGATCGCGATCCCCGACGCGCCGGGACTGGGCGTCGAGATCGATCTGGACCAGCTCGCGGCGGCGCACGACCTGTACCTCACCAAGGCGCTGGACGCGCGGGACGATGCGATCGGGATGCAGTACCTGATCGAGGACTGGGCCTTCGACGCCAAGTCGCCGGCGCTGGTCCGCTGAGGGCGGGCGGCGGTCTCGAGGAGGGCATGGCCGTCATGCGGTTCGTGCTGGCTCCGGACTCGTTCAAGGAGTCGATGACCGCACCGACCGCCGTGGCCGCGATGGAGCGCGGGATCCGCACGGTGTTTCCGGGCGCCGTGTGCGTGGGCGTGCCGATGGCCGACGGCGGCGAGGGCACGACCGACGCCCTCGTCGCCGCCGTCGGCGGGACGCACCGGACGGCGTGGGTCCACGACGGGCGTGGCCGGCCGGTCTGCGCCCGCTACGGGTACGTGGCCGAGGAGTCCCTGGCGATCCTCGAGATCGCTGCCGCGGCGGGGATCGACCTGGTCGCGCCGGGCGAGCGTGACCCGCGGATCGCGAGCACGTTCGGCGTCGGCGAGCTGATCCTCGACGCGCTCGACCACGGCGCGCAGCGCTTCGTCGTCGGGCTCGGCGGGTCGGTCACGAACGACGGCGGGGCCGGCATGCTCCAGGCGCTCGGGGCCCGCCTGGTCGATGCCGCCGGGCTGGACCTCACTCCTGGTGGCTCGGCCCTCGCGTCGCTGGATCGGATCGACCTCGCCGGGCTGGACGCACGGTTGAGCGCCGCGACGTTCGAGATCGCGAGCGACGTGACGAACCCGCTACTCGGACCGCAGGGGGCCAGTGCGGTGTTCGGGCCCCAGAAGGGCGCCGACGAGCACGCCGTCCGCGAGCTCGACGCGGCGCTGGATGTCTACGCGCGCGTCGTCGCCCGGGCGACCGGGCGCGACGTCGCCGGGCTCGCCGGGGCGGGCGCGGCCGGCGGCCTCGGCGCGGCGTTCCTTGCGTTCTTCGACGCGCGGATGAACCGCGGGGTCGACGTCGTGATGGCGGCCGCGCATCTGGACGAGCGGATCATCGGCGCCGACTACGTGTTCACCGGGGAGGGCAGCGTCGACGCCCAGACGGCGCTCGGCAAGACCCCCCTCGGTGTCGCGCGGGCGGCAGGGCGCCGCGGCGTGCCGGTGATCGCCTTCGCCGGCCGCATCGGTCCCGGCGCCGAGATCCTGTACTCCCACGGCTTCGCAGCACTGGTGCCGATCGTGCAAGGCGTGACCGACCTGCCCTCCGCCCTGGCCGACGGCCCAGCCAACCTCGAACGAGCCGTCGCCACAACCTGCCGCCTCCTCGCCCTCACCTGACGCCGAGATGTCGATTTCCGCCCATCAGATCGACGACGGACGGGCGAAAATCGACATCTCGCCGACCTGCCTGCCAACCGCAAACCCGCCGAGATGTCGATCTTCGCCCGTTCCAACGGCTTCCGACGGGCGGAAATCGACATCTCGGCGGGCAAACGCTGGATACACAGGTTGGCGGATTGGGGCGGGGTGCACAGGCGGACGCCGGCGGGGTTACGCGCGATGGATGGGGAGTTCAGCCTGTCAGCCATGACCGCTCAGCTTCCGCTCCCCGCGACGCTCCGATCACGTCCGTTCAGCACCGCGGAGGCGCTTGCTCTGGGCGTCAGCGAGAAGATGCTCCGGCGCGTCTCCCTTGCGAGTCCGTTCGCAGGTGTGCGCCACGACGGCCCGTCTCCCGATTCGACGCTCGAGCGGTGCCGCGCCGCGTCGACGTTCCTGCCCGACGGCGCGCGCTTCAGTCACGTCACCGCGTTGCGGCTGATCGGGACCGAGGTGCCCTGGCGGCTGGAGTCGGACAAGCGGATTCACGTGACCGTTCCCGCCGGCGCGTACTACCCGCGGTGGGTCGGCCTCGTTACTCATGCGAGCGGGCTCGGACCGCTGCCCACCGTGTGGTGCAGCGCGTTGGCGGTGAGCTCGCCGGCCCAGACCTGGCTGCAGCTCGCAAGGGAGCTCCCGATGGACGACCTCGTTGTGCTCGCGGACGCCATGACCCGCCGCAAGACCGCAGCCACGACCCTTGAGATCCTGCAGTCGCAGGTCGCCACGGCGCGCCCGGGCACCCGTGGCATCCGCGCGTTACGCGAAGCGCTCGCGTTGGTCCGGCCGCTCACCGACTCGTCCATGGAGACCCGTGCCCGCCTCGCCATCGTGCAGGCAGGCCTGCCGTGCCCGGAGGTGAATCGACCGGTCCTCGACACCTTCGGTCGATTCGTCGCGATGCCCGACCTCTCCTACCCGGGGCTCAAGATCGCCATCGAGTACGACGGCGACATCCACCGCACGGACCAGGCGACCTGGCGACGAGACATCACGCGACGCCAGGCGATGGAGGCACTCGGTTGGCGCGTCATCACCTGCACGGCCGACGACGTCCTCCGCCACCCCGCCCGCCTGATCACCTGGATCCGCGCCGCGATCCATAGTTCGTGACCCCGCCGAGATGTCGAAATCCGCCCGTCAGATCGCCATCGGATGGGCGGATTTCGACATCTCGGCGGAGGTTGGAGGATCGTCCGCCTAGGAGTCGGCTGCGGGGGCCGTCGGCTCCGATCCGGCCAGCAGCGCCCACCGCCAGCGGGCATCCTCCCGCACGAGGGCACCGGTGATCCGGTAGGGGAAGACCTGGTCCGCGTGGCCGGGCCGGATCTCGACGCCCCGGCCATCGCCGAACATCCAGACTAGCTCGTGGGTCCCGCCGTAGGTCAGGTGCGGAAGGTCGAAGGAGTAGGTGGCCTCCCGGCGGAGCAGCCGGGCGAAGAGCGGCCGAAGCGCGCCGGCGCCGGTGGCCGTCTCGCCGCCCTCGGAGCCGGAGTAGGTCGCGGTCGGCGACCGGCTGAACGAGGTCAGCAGGCCCTCGAGGTCGCGGGCCTCGAAGGCCCGGGACAGCTCGCACAGGATCGTGCGCAGCGTCGCCTCGTTCATGCGCGCTGATGCTGCGCGGGCGTCGACGGGTCGGTGACCAACGCCCCGTCCGCGGCGCGCATGCCGGGCAGGAAGAGGGCGCCGAGGGTGGCGGCGGCGCCGATGAGCCCGGCGCCGACCAGGGTGGTGCGGACCCCGACGAGGGCGGCTACTGGCGCGGTCAGGGCGAAGGAGACCGGCAGCCCGGCGATGGAGATGAACCAGTCGAGGCTGGAGACCCGACCCAGCAGCGCCGCCGGGATGAGGCGCTGCTTGGTGGTCACCCACGCCACCGTGCCCGCCGCCTCGAGGCCGTTGATGAGCGCGCAGATGACCATGAGCTGCCACCCGGCACTGGCCAGCCCGTAGCCGGCGACGGCGAGGGTGGCGGCGGTCCAGCTGATGTACATGAAGGTCAGCTGACGCCGCGGCAGGCCCGTCGACCCGAGGATGACGGCGGCCGCTATCCCCCCGATGCCCCCGGCGGCCAGGATCAGGCCGAACTCCGCGGCCGTCCCCCCGAGCATCTCGCGGACGACGTAGGGCAGGAGCACCTCGGTCGGACCGATGAACATCAGGTAGGCGACGGTCGCCGAGGCGAAGGTTCCCCACAGCCAGACCTGCCCCCTCACGTACCGTCCCCCGGCCAGGGCATCGGCCAGGGGCGAGGGCTGCTCGGAGGTCTCGCCCGACGGCGGTGTGCCCGGCCGTGCGCCCGACGGCGGCCTCGCGTGGGTCCTCATCGCCGCGAGGCAGGCGGCCGAGACCAGGAAGCTCACGGCGTTCAGGGCCAGCCCCCAGCCGACCCCGAGGCCGGCGATGAGCACGCCCCCCACCGCGGGGCCGGCCAGTCGCAGCATGGTCGGGCGCAGAAACTGCTCCAGGGCGTTGGCCCGCTCCAGATCGGGGCCGGGCACCAGGTCGGGCACGATCGCGTCGAACGCCGGTGCCGCGATGCCGGCGCCGGCCCCGTAGACCACGCTGAGCACCACCAGGTTCCACATGCGCACCTGGCCCCCCAGGACGAGCCCGGCCACCACCGCGACCGCCACGAAGCGGACGACGTCGGCGACCAGCAGGATGCTCCGCCGATCGGCACGGTCGCTCAGCACGCCCCCGCAAAGCAGGGCGAGCAGCTGGGGGACGGTAGCGCACAGGCCGAGCAGCGCGAGGGCCTGCGGGCGGGGCGAGATCGTGTACGCCTGCCACGCGAGCGCCACGAGGTACACCCCGTCGCCCAGCAGCGAGACGCTCATGCCCAGCCACAGCAGCCGGAAGCGGCGATGGCGCAACGGCGCGAACAGCGATCCGGCGGCGCCGGGCCTGTCAGCCATCGCCGCGGGGGCGATGCGTGGGAAACCCGGCGAGACGCAGGTGCTGCGTGGCCGGGCCGCCCGGCACGGCGGGCGCGACGGGCGGGTGGTCGCGACGTGCGAGGCCGAAACGGTCGGCGACCGCTCGCACGGCGGCGCACAGCTCGGTGATCTCGTCGTCGCCGTTGGCGGCGGTGATCTGGACCCGGAAGCCGACCTCGGAGCGGGGCACGAGCGGGTAGGCGGCCAGGGTGACGTAGATGCCGGCGTCGAACAGGAACCGGCCCACCGCATCGATGTCGTCCGCGTGCTCCAGCGGGAGCTCGATGATCGGCAGCCCGGAGGTGTTCGGCGTCGCCAGGCGCAGCGCCGAGGTCGTCTCGAGCACCCGCGCGGTCTTGCGACACAGGTCGGCGCGGATCTCGTCCCCGCGGGCCTCGTTGACGTCGAAGCCCGCCAGCACGGTCGCCAGGGACGCCACCGGGGACGGGCCCGAGAACAGGTACGGGGCCGCGGCGACCTTCAGATGGTTCTTCAGCCAGGTCGGGACCGCGAGGAAGGCGAGGAGCGAGGAGTAGGCCTTGGAGAACCCGCCGACCAGGACGATGCCGTCGTACGTCTCGCCGGCGTAGCGGACGATCGAGTTGCCGCGCGAGCCGTACGGGCTGGTCTCGCGGGGCGAACGCTCGCCGATGACCCCGAAGCCGTGCGCGTCGTCGACGTAGAGCAGCGCGCCGTGCGCTCGGGCGAGGGCCGTGTAGGCCGTGAAGTCGGGGGCGTTGCCCGTCATGCTGTTGACGCCGTCCATGCAGATGACCTTGGTGACCCCCGCTGGGGCCGCCCGCAACTTCGCCTCCAGGACCTCGAGATCGCCCGTCGGGTACCGGTTCAGAGTGGCCCCCAGGCCGCGGGCGACCACGCAGCCGTCGTAGATCGTGCGGTGGGCCTGTCCGTCCAGGAAGATCCAGCCGCGGCCGACGATCGCTGGGATCACCGACATGTGGATGTGCGTGATGGTCGGCAGGACGAGGGTGTCCTCGGCGCCGAGCAGCTCGGTCAGTCGCTCCTCGATGTCCAGGTAGGGACGCGGGTTGCCGAGCAACCGGGACCAGCTCGGGTGGGTCCCCCACCGCCGCAGATACCCGTCCACCGAGTCGATGATCTCCGGCTCCAGGTCGAAGCCCAGGTAGTTGCACGACGCGAAGTCGGCCAGCCAGTGGTCCCCGATCCGGATGCGCCGGCCCCTGACCTCCTCGATCACGGCGTCGTACATGGGCGAGGATGACCGGAGCCGTTCCAGGTCCGCCCACTTCGGGTTCGCGGCGGGCAGAAGCGCGGGATTGGTCCATTGCATGGGTCGGGTCCTCACTGGGACAAGAGCGGGGGAAGGGGCCGAGGCGCCGACGGGGTCGCCGGTGCCCTCAATCAGGGGTTCAGTTCCTCCGAGATCCGCTGGGCCGGGGTCGGGACGGATCGCAGGGCGGGCACCCGGAGCCGGTTGATGTCCCGCTTCCCCGTCACCGGGTGCGGCCCCAGCTGCGCCGAACTGGAGAGCAGGGCAAACAGCTGATCGGGCTCGACCGGCTTGGAGTACAGGTATCCCTGAGCAAGGCGGCAGCCCATCGACCAGAGCTCGTCGCGCTGCCCGGCGCGTTCGATCCCCTCGGCGACCACCTCGAGCCGCAGGGAGTGGGCCAGGGAGATGATCGCGTTGACCAGGGCGCTGCCGTCGAGGTCACCGACCCCGAGTCCGTCGACGAACGACTTGTCCACCTTGAGGATGTCCATCTGGAACTTCTGCAGGTAGGAGAGGCTGGAGTAACCGGTGCCGAAGTCGTCCATCGCGATCTTGATCCCGAGGTCGCGCAGGGCCCGGAGCTGCTCGGAGATAACGGGCGCGTCCAGGGCGAAGATGCTCTCGGTGAGCTCCAGCACCAGCTGACCCGGGAGCACCCGGTGGCGCACCAGCGCGGCGCGCACCTCGTCGACGAACCCGGTCTCCTGCATCTGGCGGGCGGAGACATTCACCGACATGCGCAGGCCGGGATGACCGGCGTCGGCCCAGAGCCGCGTCTGGGCGCACGCCTGGTCCAGCACCCAGCGGCCGAGCTCGACGATCATCCCCGTCTCCTCGGTCAGCTCCACGAAGTCCACAGGTGGGAGCAGGCCGCGGCTGGGGTGGTCCCACCGCACGAGCGCCTCGCACCCCACGACCTCGCCGGTCTCGATGGTGACGATCGGCTGGAAGTGCAGCACGAACTCGTCGCCGTCGATGGCGCGTTCCAGGTCGGACCTGCGGCTGAGGCGGTCGAGCATCCGGGTGCGCAGGTCCTTGTGGTACAGCATCACCTGGCCCTTGCCGCGGTCCTTCGCCGCGTAGACCGCGAGGTCGGCCGACCGCATGAGATCGGTCATGTCGAGCGAGTCGTGCGGTCCCCCGGTCACCACCAGCCCGGCGCTGGCGCCCACTCGGAGGATCTCGCCGAGGACGGTGAAGGGCTTCGCGAAGGCGAAGAGGGCCCGCCTGGCAAAGCTCTCGGCCTCGGAGACGTCGGCGAGGTCCTCGACCAGGACCGCGAACTCGTCGCCGCCGAGCCTCGAGACGGTGGCGCCGCCACGCACCGTGGACCGCAGGCGGGCGGCCACTTGGATCAGCAGCTCGTCGCCGGCCGCGTGGCCGCGGGTGTCGTTGACGATCTTGAAGTCGTCCAGGTCCAGCAGCAGGAGCGCGACGACCGATCCGCGCTGCGCGGTGCGAGCCAGGGCGTGCTCGGCACGGTCATGGAAGAGGGCCCGGTTGGGCAGGCCGGTGAGTGCATCGTGGAACGCCTGGTGCTTGAGCTGCACCTCGAGCGCCCGCCGCTCGGACACGTCGCGCATCGTCAGGACGATTCCGCCGACGAGCGCGTCGTCGAGCATGTTGTTGGACAGCACCTCAAAGGCCATCAACGCGCCGTCGCGATGCCGCAGGTGCCAGTCGGTGATGGCCTGGGTCGCGGAGGTGCCGGCGGCGAAGCCCGCGAACATGGCGATCGCCCCGGCCCCGTCCTTGGCGTCCAGGAACTCCGCGAGCGAGCGGCCCAGCACCTCGCCGGGCGGCAGTCCCAGGTTCCGCCCCAGGGACGGGGTGCCATAGGTGATGTCGCCGCGCGCGTTGACGACGACGATGATGTCCGAGGAGTTCTGCAGGATGCCCCGGAACTGCTCCTCGCTCTGCCGCTGACGGAGGTTCTCGGCGAGGCTGGCGCTCTCCAGCGCCAGGGCGACCTGGGCCGCCAGGGTCGACAGGGCGCCATGCAGATCGAGGGTCAGCGGCGTCAGTCGCTCCACGACCAGCATCCCGCGGGTCTCGAGGTCGTACCGCAGCGAGGTCACGCTCAGGGTCCCCGCCGCGTCGAAGTGTCCCCCCTCCACGGCGATGCCCCAGAACAGCTCGCGGCGCTCGTCGTCCTGCGGGGCGCCGGACTGCGCCACGCAACGGACGCCGTCGGGGCCGGCGAGGTAGATGCCGACCCTGGTCACCTCGGCCGCCCCGGTCAGGGCGCTGGCTCCGTCGAGGGCGACCTGGAAGATTTCCGGCGGATCGTGCGCGGCGACCAGGGCGCCACCGAAGGACCGAAGGATGCGTTCGCGCTTGACGGACTGCTGGTGGACGTCGAGGATCCCCCAGAGCCGGGCGATCACGAGCAGGGAGAGGGCCGCCGAGAACAGGGCCACGGTGCTCGCGTGGACGTCCTTGCCGGTCACCGACTCGGCGAACAGCACGACCGGAACGATGAGGGTGACCCCCGCGAGGAGGGTGACGCGGAGCCGACCCATCGGCGGCCGTCGATCGAGCTGGATCTCGCCGAGCCGGACCATCGAGGGGTGCAGGGCGGCGCAGCCCCAGGCCACGTAGAAGGTCACCCATCCCGCGTCGGTGGGACCGCCCACGTGCCAGACGCCGTTCAGCTGGATCAGGCCGTAGAGCACGTCCGAAACCAACAGGCCGGCCGCCCCGAGGACCAGGAACTGCATCGACCGGCCCCGGAGGCCACCGGCGCCGACCAGGCGGGCGAGCATCGCCAGGACGAGTACGTCGCCGAGCGGGTAGGCGACCGAGATGGACCGCTGGACCCCGGTCAGGCCGGGGGCCTGGAAGTTCGGCAGGATCAGGAAGACCCAGGAGAGCAGGCCCAGGCTCACGGTGATCATGAGGGCGTCGATGAGGCTCGCGCGGTCCCGGGCCGCCGACCGACCCCGGATGAACAGGAAGATCCCGGCCGCGAACAGCGGATACGTCAGGAGGTAGAAGACGTCCGCGATCGACGGGAACGGATTCTCCTGATGCAGCGCGAGCGTCAGGATGTTGTAGACGGTGTCGCCGGAGATGAAGCAGAACTCCGCACCCGCGAGCAGGTACCACGCGACCCGCTGCTGCGGCCTGTAACGGTTGATCGCGACGACGGTGGCCACGACGGACGACAGGCCCAGCGGCGTCCAGAGGGCCAGGTGGTACTGGGGAAGGGCGAAATACACCGCGCTCACGGTCAACGCGAACGCCAGGTACACGAGCCACGCCACGCGCCCTTGCGAGCGCAGACCAACGAGCGGCGCACACGGAGCGCCCCCGCTGACCGAGCCCGGACGGACGGGACTGGACACGACTTTCCCTTCTCTCGCGGAATAGATGTTCTCCGCATCGACCGCACTCCGGACGAACTGAGACAAACGAGTGAGTGACTTGCCCCCGCTAGCTAGGGCCAGCGCTGCTCGACCGGCTCGGATCGCGGCCTGGGTCATGCAGGGCGTCTCGCTGCTCGCCGACGCCGCGCGGCGACCGTTGGGTTTCGTCGGCCAGTTCGTGGACATCACCGCCACCAAGGACGCCGAGGCGGCCCTGATGCATCTGGCGCTCTACGACCAGCTCACGGGGCTGCCGAACCGGACGATGATCGACGATCGCCTCAACCAGGCGGTGAGCCAGTACGGCGTGCCTGGCCAGGAGGTCATGGTGCTGCTCATCGACCTGGACCGCTTCAAGGTGGTCAACGACTACCTCGGCCACAGCGCGGGCGACATCGTCCTGGTTGCTGTTGCGGGCCGGCTGCGCGGACTGCTCCGTGACGGGGACACCATCGGACGGTTCGGCGGGGACGAGTTCGTGCTCGTCTGCCCCCACCCCGCCGGAGTCCATGACCCGGCGGGCCATGCGGGTCGGCGCCATGACCCGCTTCGACGTCGATGCTCACCAGCACGCCGAGCTTGGGCGGCGATGGCCAGCGTCATCGCCTCGGAAGCGACCACGAGCACACTCTCGGACCCGGTCATCTCCGTGACCCGTCTGGGTCAGGCACAGGGAGGCGGGGTCGAGCAGGCGTGCACGGAGGCGGCGGCGTGGCCGTCGGCACTGATCTGCGCGGCTTCGAGGCGCTGGGACCACGGACTTGCCAGGAGCAGTCAGGTCGGGGCGCCGCGCGGCGGTGCCCGTGCTCGTCCAGGCACCAACCCGCAGGTCCCCGGCGTTACCCGTCCCCTCGTGATCAACCGACCCGACGGCTATGACGAACGGGTCGATCGCCGGCATGGTCAACGCGCTCGGGCCAGACTCGCCGTCGTTGCCGGCGCCGACCTTGACGTTGACGATGGTCGCGTCAGGCGCCATTTCGACGACGTAGGAGCTGTTGGCCAGGTTCGCGGCGGTGAGCCCTGTGTCTCTGCCGGCAATGAGCCCGGCGAGGTGTGTGCCGTGGCCGTACCCGTCCAGATAGCGCGTGTTGGCGGACTGGGACTCGAAGGAGAGATCGGGGCCGTTGACGATCTTGCCGGAACTGTGAACGGTGCCTCGCGGCTACCGGCTACCGGCTACCGGCGTCGGCGGTGATCGGGCCCAGGACGTGCCCGAGCAGCTCCATGGCGCGATCGCCGGGGACGGCGGGCATGAACAGGAAGCCCTGGCCGGTCGCGCAGCCGACCTCCTGCAGGAAGGCGAGCTGCTCGGTGGTCTCGACGCCCTCGGCGACGACCGCCAGGCCCAGCGCCTTGCCCATGGCGACGATCGCGCGGACCAGCTCGTCGGTGCGGTCCCCGGTCGTCAGGCACCCGATGAACGAGCGGTCGATCTTGAACGCGTCCACGGGGAACCGGTGCAGCGTCTCCAGGGAGGAGTACCCGGTCCCGAAGTCGTCGATGTGCAGCCGCAGCCCGGCGTCGTGCATCTCGCGCATGATCCGCAGGGCCACCTCGGGGCGGCGCATGATTACGCCCTCGGTGATCTCGAGCGTCAGGCGGTCCGCGGTGATGCCGTGCCGCGCCGCGTTCGCGAGGATGTGGGAGAGCAGGTCGTGGTGCCAGAACTCGCGGTCCGAGACGTTGATCGCGACGTTGGTGACCTGGGGCCCCCAGTCGGAGACCTGCCGGCAGACCTCGTCGATGATCCAGCGGCCGAGGTGCACCATCAGCCCCATGTCCTGTATGTGCGGCAGGAACTCCTCCGGCAGGAGAAGGCCACGCTCGGGGTGGCGCCAGCGGACCAGAGCCTCGAAGCGGTCGGTGCGACCCGTGGCGAGGTTGACGATCGGCTGGTAGTGGATCTCGAACTGATCTTCCTCGAGCGCCCGGCGGATCTCGTGGTGCAGCCGCATCTGGTGCACGGCGTGGTCGTGCATCTGGGAGTCGAAGAAGGACACGCTGCCCGGCTCGGTCGCCTTGGCGCGGTACATGGCCGCGTCCGCGTCCCGCAGCACGTCCTCGGCGCAGGAGTACTCGATGGCGCTGGTCGCGACGCCCATCGAGGCCCGGATGGAGAGCTCGCGACCGTCGAGGTCCAGGACGGCCGCAAGGGCCTGCTGCAGGCGCTCGGCGACCAGTAGGGCGCCGTCGGCCGCGACGTCGTGCAGCAGGATCGCGAACTCGTCCCCGCCGAACCGGGCGCCGGTGTCCACCGTGCGCAGCTCGCGCTCGATGCGGGCGCCGACGGCGTTCAGGACGCGGTCGCCCATCGGGTGCCCGAGCGAATCGTTGATGACCTTGAACCCGTCCAGGTCGAGGAAGATCACCGTGAAGGCGGTCCCCTCGCGCTGACACAGGGCGATGGAGTGCTCCAGGCGGTCCTGGAACAGGCGGCGGTTCGGCAGCCCGGTCAGGGCGTCGTACAGCGCATGGCGGCGCACCTCCTCCTGCAGGCGGTCCGCCTCGAGAGAGACGCACAGCAGGGCCGCCCAGTGGCGGTACGCCTCGCGGGTCCAGGAGGTCTCGATCTCGCCGACGACGGCGAGCAGTCCCCAGTCGCGCTCCTTGGTGCGCACCGGCACCACGATGTAGACCTCGCGATCGGCCGGCTGGGTCGCCGCGATGAGCGAGGCCGGGGGGAACTGCTCGGGCGTCGTGGTCGTGCCGACCAGGTTCGACACGAGCCTGGCGGGGTCGTAGGCGCCGACGATCCGCAGCACGCCGCCCTGCGGCCCGTCCTCCCACAGCGCCAGCACTCCCGCCCGTACATGGGTGCCGACCAGCCAGCCGAGCTCGGTGGGGTCCGAGCGGCCGATGTCGAGCAGCCCGGCGTCGACGACGTACTGCTCGTCGAGCGCCGCCTCGGCGGCCTCGGCCTGCCGGAGGAACGAGCCGGCCTGCAGCTGCCACAGCGCCGTCGTCAAGCGTGCCGCGGCGGTCGCCGCCGTTTGCGTGCCGCCGGCCCGCGCCGTCCCCGCGGCGGCGCGCTGGACGTACACGGTCAGGGCGCCGACGACGCGGCGCAGCATATCCGGTCGCGGCGCGAGCCGGCGCAGCGAGGAAGTCAGGGCCTTGATCTGGCCCGCGATGAGCTCGTCCCCAGTTCCCAGGAGCCGCTCAGCCTCGCGCGCGATCGCGAGGGCCGACTCGCGCAAGGGGTTCTCGTCCAGGCTGTGGCCGGTGAGGAGCGCCCCACAGAGCATGTCCTGGAGCTCGTCGAGCAGCAGCGCCGGCGACGCGTCGAGGGAAAGGTCACGCTCCGCGCCTGGCGCGCCCGGCGCGTCGTCGTCGCCGCAGCCGCACGACTCGCGCACGGCGATCACCGAGGGAGACGTGAAGGTGAGGTGCGGCACGGACTCCCCGCGCATCGCGGCCATGATGAGGCGTCCGGCGAGCGCCCCGGTCTCGTCGAACTGCTGGTTGACGCTCGACAGGGTCGGCGCGGAGAACGCGGCCGCCTCGATGTTGTCGAACCCCACGATCGCCATGTCCCGGGGCAGGACCAGCCCGGAGTCGGTCAGGGTGCGCATGAGCCCGAGGGCGTTGCGGTCCGTGGCGACCATCAGGGCCGTCGGGAGGACCGCGGACTCGAGCACGGCCAGCGCGGCCCGGACGCCGCCGCCGCGGGCGTTGTTGTTCGCCGCGAAGACAAGCGCGGGATCCGCCGTGAGGCTGTGGGTCTCGAGCGCCTGGAGGTAGGCGGCATGGCGATCACACACGTCCGGCTGGGCGAGGTTGCCCACGAACCCGATCCGCGTGTGGCCGTGCCAGATGAGGTGCTCCACGGCGGCGAACGTCCCCCCGTGGTTGTCGGGCAGGGCGAGGGGCGCGGCGAAGTCCAGCATCGGGGCGCTGGCGAGCACGACGGGTTTGCCGGCGTCGCGTAGGCGCTGCAGGAAGGACGCCCGGACCGCGCGGGTGATCGAGACGACGCCGTCGACCTCGGACCAGGCCACCGGAATGGCGAAATCGCCCTGCTCACCCGGCTCCCCGATCTCGCCACTGCTGGTGCCGGCCTCCAGCGTCTGGACCAGCAGGAGACGCCCACCGGCGCCCGCGACCTCGCGGTTGAGCCCGGCCAGGAGCCCGCCGTAGTAGTAACCGCCGACGCTGGGCGTCAGGACGAGGACGGTGTTCGGGTGTGACACGGGTCCTCCACCTTCCTCGGCCCGGTTTCCCGAGCGCGCGACCATCGCTCTATGTGGCGATCTGATCGGCTGAGGTGGCCCAAACATGAACATTCGATGGACTCGAGCGCGCGCCCGGACGACCGACCCGTAACTCAGATCAGAGAACACGCAGCGCCGTCGTGACCGTCCCACTTGCCCTGGTGTCCCCGCCCCCCGGTCCACCCGGACAGTGCGATCAACATGGCGAGGGCTGCCGGGAAAAGAAGACACGCGAGACCGGTTCGACCTACCGCGATGTCCTCAGGTCGCGTGAAGCGAAGTCGATCAAGAGGATGTCGCCCCCGCCGGACACACGTGCCACCTCTGCAGTGTGGTCCGCGGGGGCACTTCGCTTGGCGGGAAGACACCGCGCCGCGCTCACACGCTCGCTGCGACTTTCAGCGGAATCTGGCGCGGCTTCTTCAGTGTTGTTTGGCGCGGTCAGGAGGCGCGGGGCAGGTCGACGTCGGTCGGCGGCGTGGGGGCGCCAGGGTCCCGAGGACCTTGACCTGATTGCGCCCGGCGTCCTTGGCCTGGTATCGACAAGGCCGGGCGCGTACGTGAGCGCCGACGGGACCGCAACGTGGTGAAATCGGGGGCTGTGACTATGCGGACGTTCGCTCCCGGCCTCGCCCCCGGGCCGGGATACCCGCAACCAACCAACCGGCCTCCGTGGACCTCCTTGGGCAGATTCAGTCCCCAGGGCCGTTCCAGGCGTAGCGGTCGGGGTCCCAGAGTGCGCCGTGGTCGACCTGGCCGGTCTAGCTAGCTGACTAGCCGGCTAGGCGGGCCTTCGAGGCGGACAGGTGGGTGCGCATCGCTGCGCAGGCCGCCAGCACGTCGCGGCGGGCGATGGCCGCCACCACGGTTTCGTGCTCGAGGATCACCCGGTCGTAGTGCAGGTCGTTCTCGGCGGCGTCGTGCGCCCGCAGCCGGGTCTGCGGCATGGCGATCATGGTCGGGCCGAGCGAGGTGAGCAGTTCCACGTAGTAGTGGTTGTTCGAGGCCACGGCGATGTTCCGGTGGAACTGGAAGTCGGCCTCGACCGCCTTGCTCGGCAGGTCCCGGGCCGCCCGGAACGAGCTCAGCGAGCTCTCGATCCTCGCCAGCTGGCTGCCGGTCCGGCGCAGGGCTGCGAGGCCCGCGGCCTCGACCTCGCAGCCGAGCCGGAAGTCCAGCAGCTCGAGCATGTCCTGGGCCGTGCGGATCCGGCCCGGGTCGGCCGAGAAGGCCTCCTCGCTGGGCCGGACCAGCACATACGTCCCCTTGCCCCGGTGGGTCTCCACCAGGCCGACGGCCTGCAGGCGAGTGAGGGCCTCCCGGATCACCGTGCGGCTCACCGAGAACTGCTCCTCGAGCGCGCTCTCGGCGGGCAGCTTGGCGCCGGGCCGGTAGACGCCGTCGACGATCTGCGCGGTGAGCTGCTCGACGACGCCGTGGGACAGCGTGCTCACGGGTGGCCGAACTCGACCGTGTCCGTGGTCCACGCGCGCGCCTGGTCGCTCAGCGTGATGCCGATCCCCGGGCGGTTCGGGACCAGCATCCGGCCGCCGGAGGTCTCCAGGCGCTCGTTGAACAACGGGTTGAGCCACTCGAAGTGCTCCACCCACGGCTCGCGCGGGAACGCCGCGGCCAGGTGCAGGTGGATCTCCATCGCGAAGTGCGGTGCCAGCTGGAGTCCGGCCTGGTCCGCGAGCGCGGCGAGTCGCAGGAACGGGGTGATGCCGCCGATCCGGGGTGCGTCCGGCTGAAGGATGTCCACCGAGCGGTTCTCGATCAGCGCGATGTGCTCCGCGACGCTGGAGAGCATCTCGCCGGTCGCGATGGACGTGTCCAGCGCGTTGGCGAGCTGCGCGTGGCCCTCGGCGTCGTATGCGTCGAGCGGCTCCTCGATCCAGACCAGGTCGAGCTCCTCCAGCGCCCGGCCCACACGCATCGCGGTCGGCCGGTCCCACTGCTGGTTGGCGTCCACCATGAGCGGGACGTCGTCGCCGAGGTGCTCGCGCACGGCCCGCACCCGGGCCAGGTCGACCTTCGTGTCCGGCTGGCCGACCTTGATCTTGATGCCGCCGATACCCGCCGCGAGTGACTCGCTGGCCCGCTCCTTGATCTCCTCGAGCGGGGCGTGCAGGAAGCCGCCGGAGGTGTTGTAGGTCCGGACCGAGTCCCGGTACGCACCGAGCAGCTTGGCCAGCGGGAGGTCCGCACGCTTGGCCTTGAGGTCGTACAGCGCGATGTCGAACGCGGCGATCGCCTGCACGGCGACGCCGCTGCGACCGACCGACGCGCCGGCCCAGAGCAGTTTGGAGTAGACGCGGCCGATGTCGCTCGGGTCCTCCCCCAGGAGGTTGTCCGCGATCTCCCGGGCGTGCGCGTACTGCGCGAGCCCGCCGGCGCGCTTGGAGTAGCTGAACCCGATGCCGCTGTGCCCGTTCTCCGTCTTGACCTCGGCGAACAGGAAGACGATCTCGGTCATCGGCTTCTGCCGGCCGGTGAGGACCTTCGCGTCGCTGATCGGGTTCGGCAGCGGCAGCGTCAGGGTGGAGAGCTTGACGTGCCGAATGCGGTCGGTCGTGGCCTGCCCGCCAGAGATGGCGGCGAGCGGGTTGAAGAACTCGGTGATGACGGTCGTCATGGCAGTCCTCGGGAGTCGGCGCGCGGTGCTGGATCACTACTTGTCATACAAGTGAAAACTTATCAGACACGTTGTCGTCGAGGCGGCCCCGGCACGAACAGCCTCCATCCAACGACGCCCTGTGGCAGCGTTGCCCGGATGGACGAGCTAGCGGTTGCGGGGCACCGCGTCACCTTGATCGATGTGGCCAACCGCGCCGGGGTCTCGCCGGCCACGGTCTCCAGGGTGCTCAACAACAACTACCCCGTGGCGGCATCGACCCGCGAACGCGTCGTCGAGGCCGTGCAGCACTTCGACTACGTGCTCAACGTGCACGCGGGCGCCCTCGTGCACGCGAGATCAGGGATCCTCGGCATCGTCGTCGCCGACGTGTCGGACCCGTTCTTCTCCGAGATCGTCCGCGGCGCCCAGGATGTGGCCGAGGCGGCGGGCCACCTCACGATGATCTGCAGCAGCGGCGCCGATCCACGCCAGGAGCTCGCCTACCTCACCCTGTTGCGCAACCACCGGGCCGATGCCGTGCTCCTCGTCGGCGCGGGCAGTGAGCAACCCGAGCTGCAGGCCGCGCTGGCCCGGCAGGCGGACGGTATCGCCCGGCAGGGGTCCAGGCTGGTTCTGGTCGGTCGTCCGGCCCCGGTCGGCACCGACGCGGCCTCGGTCGTCGAGCTCGACAACCATAGGTCGGGCGCGCTGATCGGTGAGCACCTCGCGGGCCTCGGCCACCGGCGCATCCGCTACCTCGCCGGGCCCACTGGGACCACCACGACGAGCGCTCGGCTCGCGGGCTTCCTGGAAGGCGCACGCGCCGGCGGTGTGCTGCGCTCCGGCGTCGAGGTCGTGCACGGCCCGCAGAACCGCGACACCGGTCGCCGGCTGGTCCGCCGGGCACTCGAGGACGGTGCGGTGTTCAGCGCGGTGGCCGCGTCGAACGACCTGATGGCGATCGGCGCCCTCGTCGCCCTGCGGGAGGCGGGCCTGCGCGTGCCCGACGACGTCTCGGTGGTGGGCATCGACGACGTGCCGGTCGCAGCCGACGTCACCCCGGGCCTCAGCACGGTGCACCTCCCCCTGTCCGAGCTAGGGGCGGCCGCCGCCGAGCTCGCGCTGACCGCCGCGAGTGCCCTCGTCCAGCCGGCCTTGCCGGCTTACCTCGTCATCCGCGAGTCCACCGCGCGGCCTCCGGCAGCCTGACTCAGGACGCCTCGAACGACAGCAGGACTTGCTTACGGGCTGTGGCCAGGCCGCTCGCGAGGCCGCCGAAGAGGGTGGCGTCAGTGCCGAGGCCCGAGATGGCGAACCGCGGTTGGGTCAACGGCACGAGCTCGCCGACCCGGGCCTGCACCGCAGCGAGGTGCGGGCCGAGCTGCCGGCCGATGCCTCCCCCGACGACGACCAGCTCGGGATCGACCAGGGCGATGACCACGGCCAGGCCGCCCGCGAGATGATCGAGCACCTCACCGAGAGCCGCCCGCGCGGCCGGGTCCCCGCGGCGGGCCGCGGCGAGCACGGCGCGGGGCGTCGCGGGTCCGGGCACCTTCAGGCGTCGAGCGGCGTCGCTCCAGCCGTCCGCCGTGACCTGGCTTTCGAGCACGCCACGACGGCGCAGCGCGGCCGGGACGGGTGATGCCGAACGCGACGTGCTCGTCGTCGGCACGAAGGCGAGCTCGCCGGCGGCGCCGTGGCTGCCGCGGTGCAGCTGGCCGCCGAGGACCATCCCGAGACCCAGACCAGTGCCGATCGAGACGACGACGAAGTTCTCGACCCCGCGTCCCTCGCCGTAGGCCTGCTCGCCGAGGGCAGCGAGGTCGATGTCGTTCTCGAAGGTGAGATGGGTTCCGAACCGTTCACGCAACCCCGGCGCGAGGGCGGGATTCTGCAGGCCCAACAGGTTGCTCGCGTGTCGCACGCGGCCGGTGGTCTGGTCGTACGACCCGGGGATCGCGACCACCATGCTCGCGACCTGGTCCGCGGTGATCCCCGTCTCGTCGAGCAGGCCCTGCACCAGGAAGCCGATCTGGGCGAGCAGGCCGTCCGCACTGCGACGCGACTGCTCGCGCACGCGTGCGGTGACCGTGCCGCCCAGGTCGGCAGCGACGGCGCTCACCCATCGGCGGCCGACGTCGACGACGACCACCCAGGCCGCTTCGGGCCGCAACGCGAACAGCCGCGGAGACGGTCCGGACTGACCGGTACGGGTGCCCGCGACCCGGATGACGCCGCGGTCGGTCAGGTGCGCGAGCGCGAGGCTGACGGTCGGCTTGGACAGGCTCGTCTCGGCGACCACCTGGGTCAACGACGTCGCCCCGCCGGCGGCGCACACGACCTGGAAGACCCGGCGAGCGTTGATCTCGCGCATCAGCGCGGGGCTGCGCGCGACGTCGCCCCGCCGGGCACCGACGGCGAGGCCGAAGCGCCCGCCGACGTCGAGGCGGGCGCGTTCGGCGTGCGGTGCGGGTTGCTTGTGAGTGTCCATACCGCGTGCCTCCGTCCGCTGCGCAGCGCGCCCGGCCCGGGGCTCTGCGGTGTGGTCCAACGCGAGCGTAGCTCGGAAAGTCGGTCATAGAAAGGCCTTGCTATATGAAGGACTCCTGCCTTACGTTTCTCGGAACCCACGAAGCGGAGGGCACCAGCGATGGCCAGTCTTGACCACATGACGGCACCGCCCTGCGGACAGCGAGCCGAGCAGAGCTTCGTTCTCGGACTCGATATCGGCGGAACCAAGGTCGCCCTCGCGACGAGTTCGCTCGAGGGTGCCCTGCTGCAGACTTCTCGGATCCCGACCGGCGCAGCGGCGGGCGCCGCGCTCGTGTGGCCGCGCGTGATGGACGCCGCGCGGGAGCTGGTTGCGCGGACCGAGGCCGACCACGGCGGGGTCCTGGTCGGCGTGGGGCTCACCTGCCCCGGCGTCATCGCCGACGACGGCGTGCTGCTCGCCCCGAACAACCCGGGTTGGCAGACCCTGCCGGTGCGCCGGCTGCTCGCGGAGGCGTTCGTCGGCTGTCCGGTCGACGTCGTGAACGACGTGCAAGCCGCGGCGAAGGCCGAGCTCGAGCTCGGCGCCCTGGTGGGCGTGCGCTCGGGGCTCTTCGTCAATCTCGGCAGCGGGATCTCGGCGGCCATCGTCGTCGACGGTCAGGTCGTGCGCGGCGGTCACGGCGCCGCCGGCGAGATCGCCTACCAGGTTGTCGGGCCGATGCCCGGAGCGGCGTTCGCCGAGGGGCGCGCTCCGCTCGAGGAGGCTGTGTCCGGGCTGGGTATCGCGGCCCGGGCCAGCGAGCTGCTCGGCCACCCGGTGACCACGGCCGAGGTCTTCGCCCGGTACGACCACGACCCGCAGCTGAGCCGGTTTCTCGACGACACCATCGATCTGCTGGCCGTGCACCTCGCCAATCTCGTGGTCGCGCTCGACCCGGAGCGCGTCGTGTTCGCCGGCGGGCTGATGGCGCAGTCCGACGTCGTCCTGCCGCGCGTCCGCCGGGTGTTCGAGCGGGTGGTTCCGTTCCCGCCTGCGGTGCTCCTGGCCCGGCTCCCCGGCGACGCCGGCCTGGCCGGTGCGCTCGTGACCGCCCGTTCGGCCGGGCTCGGCGCAGCTCGCCACCCCCTGCCCTCCGCACCCACCGGGAGCCGCTCGTGACCGCCACCGACACGCACCGGGAGCCGCTCGCGACGGCCACCGACACCCGGCCCGCTCGCCCGCGACGCTCGAAACATCGCCACAACCGGTCGGGCTACCTGTTCCTCGCGCCCTGGTTGGTCGGCATCTTCGGGCTCACACTCCTGCCGATGCTCTACTCCCTGTACCTGTCCTTCACCAAGTTCGACCTGCTGAGCTCGCCGCGGTGGACGGGCCTGGACAACTACCGCGAGATGTTCACCGACGACCCGCGATTCCTTCAGTCGGTGCGGGTGACCCTCGTCTACGTCGGCGTCTCGGTGCCGCTCAAGCTGATCTGCGCCCTGGCCGTTGCGCTCGCACTCAATCGCGGGCTGCGCGCCCTCGGCCTGTACCGCGCCGTCTTCTACCTGCCGTCGCTGCTCGGGGCCAGCGTCGCCGTCGCCGTCATGTGGCGGCAGATTTTCTCCTCCGACGGCCTGCTGAACCAGGTGCTCAAGGTCTTCGGATTCGTCGGCCCGGACTGGATCGGCAGCCCGGACTACTCGATCTGGACGCTGATCCTGCTCGCGGCCTGGCAGTTCGGTACGCCGATGCTCATCTTCCTGGCCGGCCTCAAGCAGCTCCCGCAGGATGTCTTCGAGGCCGCGTCGCTCGACGGCGCCCAGGGGCCTCGCCTGTTCTTCAGCATGACCCTGCCGTTGCTCTCACCGATGATCTTCTTCAACCTCGTGCTCGAGACGATCAACGCCTTCCAGACGTTCACCCCGGCGTTCGTCGTGAGCGGCGGCAGCGGCGGACCGATCGACTCGACCCTGCTGTACACGCTGTACCTGTACCAGCAGGGGTTCACCAGCCTGCACATGGGCTACGCGTCGGCGATGGCCTGGGTGCTGTTCGTCGTCATCGCGATCTTCACCTCGGTCTACTTCGCGACCTCCCGCCGCTGGGTGCACTACGGCGACTGACCCGGCGCGAGCCAGCCCCCACACACCCCCGTGACCGAGGAGCGAGACATGGCAACGGACACCCGCAGTCGGCGGCGCAGCATCGCCGTGCATGGCCTGCTCATCGTGGTGGCGCTCGTGACGCTCTACCCGCTCGTGTGGATGATCGGCAGCTCACTCAAGCCGGACAACCAGATCTTCACGACCTTCAATCCGATCCCGGCCAATTTCACGTTCAGCAACTACGTGGACGGCTGGACCGCGACCGGCACCTCGTTCTCCGTCTTCCTGATGAACTCGGCTTTTATCGCGCTGTTCGCCGTGGTCGGCAACGTGCTCTCGTGCTCGTTCGCGGCCTACGCCTTCGCCCGCCTGGACTTCGCGTTCAAGCGGTTCTGGTTCGTCCTGATGCTCGGCACCCTGATGCTGCCGTTCCAGGCGACGCTCATCCCGCAGTACACCCTGTTCTTCAAGCTCGGCTGGGTGAACACCTTCCTGCCATTGATCGTGCCGCAGTTCCTCGCCGAGAGCGCCTTCTTCATCTTCCTGATGGTGCAGTTCATCCGTGGGCTCCCCAAAGAGCTCGACGAGGCGGCCTCCATCGACGGGGCCGGACCGATCCGGGTGTACTTCTCGATCATCCTGCCGCTGCTGCGGCCCGCCCTGATCACGACGACGGTGCTCACGTTCATCTGGACGTTCAACGACTTCCTGCGACAGCTCGTCTACCTGTCCGACAACGCGCGGTACACCGTTCCCCTCGGCCTGAACTCGTTCATCGACAAGGCCGGTGGCTCCAGCTTCGGCGGCATGTTCGCCATGGCCGTGGTCACGCTGGTGCCCACGATCGGCGTCTTCCTCATCTTCCAGAAACAACTCATCGAGGGCGTGGCCACGACCGGCGTCAAAGGCTGACGTGCACAACCCCTCGCTCAACGTTCCGCACGTCCATCGCGCAGCATAAGGAGATCGACCATGACCGCAGGACTCTCCCGTCGCGGGTTCATCGGGCTCGCCGCCATGGTGGGCGGCACCGCGCTCGCCGGCTGCGCCCCGAACGGCGGGGGCGGGGGCGGGTCCGCCGCCGCCGACTCGCTCACCTTCCGATGGTGGGGCGGTGACGAGCGCAACAAGGCCTACCTCGCGGCGCTGGCCATCTTCACCAAGAAGTCCGGCATCAAGGTGTCCTCGCAGTACTCGGGCTACGACGGCTACTTCGACAAGCTGAACACCGAGTTCGCGGGCGGCAACCCGCCCGACCTGATCCAGATGGACACCGCACTGGTCAGCACGTACGCGAACAAGGGCACGCTGCTCGACCTGGCCAAGTACATCCCCAAGCCGATCGGGCTCGACACGCTCTACGAGCCCTTGCGTGCCGGCGGGGATGTCAAGGGCAAGACCTATGGCACCGCATCCGGCTCGGGAAACTCTCCCGTGCTGTTCGACAAGACGCTGCTCGAGAAGCTCAAGGTCGACGTGCCGACCAACGACTGGACCTGGGACGACTTCTCGACCATCGCCGGCGAGACCTCCAAAGCCTTGGGCAAGGGCAAGTACGGGGCGATCGACTCCTCGCCGGACGACTCCGGCGCGTTCTCCCCGTGGCTGCGCCAGCGCGACATGGACCTCTACCTCGAGGACGGCACCCTCGGGTTCGACGCCGACGCCCTGACCGAGTGGTTCACCTTCTGGGCCGGCCTGCGCAAGTCCGGCGCGGTCTGCCCGCCGAACCTGCTCGAGGCCGCCGGGTCCGCCACCGGCGCGCACCCCCTGATCGCCGGCCAGGTCGCGATGACCACCGGCTGGGGACTGGCCCAGATGGCTCCGCTGACCCGGCACGAGCTCGGCATCGTGATCGTGCCCCGCACGGACGGCAAGACGGGGCAGGCCCTCAGCGCCGGCGTCCTGCTGTGCATCCCCAAGAGCGGAAAGAACCCGGCGGGCTCGGCCAAGCTGATGGATGCCTTCATCAACGACGACGACGTCATCAAGGCCATGACCGTGACCCGGGGCCTGCCGCCGTCGGACAAGTCCAAGAAGCTCCTCCTGCCCCTTCTCGACGCGAACGCCAAGCGCGACGTCGAGTACGGGGACTACGTCGCCAAGGAGGTCGTCAAGGACGCGCTGCCCGCTCCCGCGACCGCGCCGCCGGGATACGGCGATGCCAAGACGGCTCTCGACATGGCGGCCAAGAACATCGCGTTCGGCAAGGCGACGATCAGCGAGTCCGTCACGCAGTACTTCAAGGACGCGAAGAAGGCCCTGGACGTCTGAGACATCACGATGGACCCCCGACCCGTGCCGTTGAGCTCCCAGTGCGCCAGCCTGCATGACACGCCGTGCTCCTCCGATGACTACGACGCGTTCCTGTCGGCCGTCGTCGTCAGTGCGCTCGCCATGCAGGGCGTCGACGGCAACCTGGAGCTCGACGCTGCCGGCGAGGACGTCGGTGACACCTCCCTCGGGGTGACCTCGCTCCTGCTGCTCGCGGCGACCCGGGGCACCCGAACGCCGGGCGCGAATGAAGCTGCCGAGCGCAGCCTGCGCTTCTTCCTGCGCGAGCGGGTCTTCCGCACCGACAACCCTGGGTACCCGAACCTGCGGCGCCGCGGCGCCGGCGAGCCGTACGCACGGTACGTGCTCGCCGACGGCGCACACCCGTTCGGTGACTGGCCGAGCACGGTCTGGGCGATGCTGCACGCCGTGAACGTGCTGGCCCTCGGGGCGGGCCAGGTGGCGCCGGCCCTGCTCGACGAACTGCTCGACGTGACCCGGGGCTACTGGCGATGGCTCACCGAGATCACGTTCTTCAACCCGCAGGACACCGCGAACCAGGCCCTCGGGGCGGTCGTGGCCGCGCTGCTGCTGGCCGACGAGCTGGACCGGCGCGGCGTGCGCACCGGCGCCGAGGCCACCCGTACCTCGGCGTACGAGCACTACGCGCTCGTCCGGGCCCAACGACTGCCCGACCGCGGCCACCGGCTGCCCGCCGAGCACGGCGGGGCCTGGGACGGCAACTACGGCCCGGTCTCGCTGTCCTTCCTGGCCCAGGCCCACCGGGTCACGGCCGACCCGGTGTTCCTCGAGGACGGGTGCGACCTGGCGACCTACCTCGACGCGCGCACCGGCGCCCGGGGGTTCGACGTCGGCGGCTCGAGGTACGTCGAACAGCACCCCGGATTCGAGGCGACCCTCGGGCTGCGGTACTTCGGGCGTCGGATCGGCGCCGACCTCGGCCGCTACCTGGGCAACGACCGCCACCGCTACCTGATGGACGCCGCGGGCGCCGGGGACGGCACCGCCTCCCCCGACGGCCACTTCGCCTTCATGGCGCTCTGGGCTGCGCAGGACACCACGCCCTGGTGGACGACCCCGCACGAGGCAAACCGCCGCCACCAGCTGCGACGAGGCGACGTATCGGTCGGCTTCGACGACGCGCTCCGCCCGCATCTGCTCCAGGTCGGCGGCGTGGCGGTCCTTCCGTCTGTCCTCGCAGGTCAGGGTGGGATCGCACCCGCGTACCGGACCCCGACCCGATCGCATGTGCTGGCCCGACCGCTCGCCCCGGTGCGCTCGGTCGAGCTCGACGTCGGTGGCTGGTCGGCCAAGCTGGTGACCACGGCGGTGGCGACCTGGGACGAGGTGCTGCTCACGACTCGGACCCTCTACCTGACCGACGGCGCGCGACTGCACGTCGTGGTCCTCCTCGACCCCGCGGCCCTTCCGCCGGGCAGCGGCGTGACCCTGCTCGCGGGACTCCCCTATGCGGCGCCGGCGCCGGACGGTGGGTACCACAAGGTCGTCCAGCTGGAGGTCCCCGACGGCACGACGTTCGATCTCGGCAACGAGGGCGCCCGCCTGCGCTCGGCGGACGGTGTCGTGACGGCGGGTCTCGCGATCCGCGGAAACGGCGACCTGCGGGTCACGAACCCGGTGCCGCCCGGTGGCCTGGGCAGCCACGTCCTGAGCAGCTCGGTCACGCGCGACCAGACCCTCGAGCAGGTGGCCTTCGGCCTTGCCGACGACCCGCACGGCTACGGCAACCCCGAGCGCGCCCTCGAGCGGCTCCTGCACACCAACCTGCTCGAGGTGCTCGCCGGTCGGCTCGTCGGACGTGACCTCGCCCTGGTGGCGAGCTACGCACCCGTCGCCCTCGACGCCGCCATGCCCGACGTCGTCGCGGCCGCCGCGGCAGGCGACGTGCGGGTGATCGTGCCCGGCCTCGAGGTCATCGTCGGACCGGCCGCCGGGGACGAGCACGGCAACCCGGTGCTTCGACTCAACCCACGCTAGGAGCTTCATCGTGCACGACAACTCGACCCTCGTCCGCGCCCGGATCGCCCGGTTCGTGAGCGAGCGGGTGACCCCGGCCGTCTACGCCGCGTCCGCCCCGCTGACCGTGAGCGCCTGGGAGGCGAAGGGCGAACCGGTGCCGTTCGCCGAGGCGGTCGCGCAGCGGTTCGAGCCGTTCTCGGTCGGCGAGGCGTGGGGCGCGCCGTGGGGGACGACCTGGTTCCACCTCACCGGGGTGGTGCCGGGGCAGTGGACGGAGCTCCTCGCCGCGGGGTTCGACGGGCGGGTCGAGCTCGTGGTGGACCTCGGCTTCCTCGCGGGTCAGCCCGGGTTCCAGGCCGAGGGGCTCGTGTTCACCCCGCAGGGGCGGATCGTGAAGGCCGTCGAGCCGAACAACCACCACGTCCCGGTCGAGGTCGGACCGGGCGGCGTGATCGACGTGTACGTCGAGGCCGCCGCCAACCCGGACGTCTTCGGTGACAAGACGTTCCTGCCGACGCCCTTGGGCGACAAGGCGACGGCGGGCTCCGAGGCGATCTACCGGCTGCGCCAGGTCGACGTCGCCCTGCTCGACGTCGTGGTGTGGGAGCTCGGGCGGGACCTGTGGACCCTCACCGGGCTGATGGACGAGCTGCCGGGCGAGCTGCCGCGGCGGGCGGAGATCCTGCGGGCCCTCGAATCGGCCGTCGACGCGATGGACCCGCACGACGTGAGCGGCACGGCCGGCGTCGGGCGGAAGATCCTCGCGCCAGTGCTCGCGAGCCCGGCGTACGCGAGCGCGCACCGGGTGATCGCCGTCGGGCACGCGCACATCGACTCGGCCTGGCTCTGGCCGGTGCGCGAGACCATCCGCAAGTGCGCGCGCACCTTCGCCAACGTGCTCGACCTGATGGACCGCGACCCCGCGTTGATCTTCGCCGCCTCGTCCGCGCAGCAGTTCGCGTGGATGAAGGAGCACTACCCGGACCTGTTCGAGCGGATCCGCGTGCGGGTCGCGGAGGGCAGGTTCGTGCCGGTCGGGGGAATGTGGGTCGAGTCGGACACGAACATGCCCGGCGGCGAGGCGCTCGCGCGCCAGCTGGTCGCGGGCAAGGCGTTCTTCCTCGCGGAGTTCGGCGTCGAGCCGCTCGAGGTCTGGCTGCCGGACTCGTTCGGCTACACGGCGGCCTTCCCGCAGATCGCGGCCGCGGCAGGGTCGAGGTACTTCCTGACCCAGAAGCTCGGGTGGAACGAGACCAACCAGATGCCGCACAGCACGTTCTGGTGGGAGGGCATCGACGGGACGCGGATCTTCACGCACTTCCCGCCGGTCGACACCTACAACTCGGTGCTCTCCGGGATGGAGCTGGCCAAGGCGCAGCGCCAGTACAAGGAGCAGGGCGCCTCGAACGTCTCGCTGGTGCCGTTCGGCTTCGGTGATGGCGGCGGCGGCCCGACCCGGGAGATGCTCGCCGCGGCGCAGCGGGCGACGTCGCTCGAGGGGTCGCCGACGGTACGGGTCGCCACCCCGCTCGAGTTCTTCCGCGAGGCCGAGGCCACCTACCCGGACCCGCCGGTGTGGTCCGGCGAGCTCTACCTGGAGTTCCACCGCGGGACGTACACGTCCCAGGCTCGGACCAAGGCCGGCAACCGGCGCAGCGAGCACCTGCTGCGCGAGGCCGAGCTGTGGGCCGCGACCGCGACGATCCGCACCGGCGCGCCCTACCCGTACGAGCGCCTCGCCGACGCATGGCACACCGTGCTGCTCCAGCAGTTCCACGACATCCTCCCGGGCAGCTCGATCGCCTGGGTGCACCAGGTCGCCGAAGCCAACTACGCGCGGGTCGCGGCGGATCTAGGAGAGATCATCACGGCAGCGATCGACGCCTGCACGACGACGGCCGCCGGCGCTGTGCCGGGCGGCCTGATCGGTTTCAACGCCTCGCCGTTCGCGGTCTCGGGCGTGCCCGCGCTCTCGGCCGGCCCGATCCGGACGCCCGGAACCGTCACGGCCGAGCCCGACGGCGATGGGTTCGTCCTGACGAACGACCTGCTGCGCGTGCGCATCGACGGTCAGGGCCTGGTCACCTCGCTCGTGGACCTCGCCACCGGGCGCGACGCCATCGGGGCCCAGGCGCCCGGGAACCTTCTCCAGCTGTTCCGCGACACCCCCACCCAGTACGACGCGTGGGACGTGGACGAGCACTACAAGCGCAACGGGACCGACCTGCGCGAGGCGCGGTCGGTGACCCTGGTCGCCGACGGCCCGCACCTGGTGAGCGTCCGGGTGGACCGCGCGTTCGGGGCCTCGACCGTCTCGCAGCTGCTGACCCTCGACGGCGACTCCCGGGCGCTGGATATCACCACCACGGTCGACTGGCACGAGCAGCAGAAGCTGCTCAAGCTCGCGTTTCCGCTCGACGTGCACGCCGACCGCGCCGCCTCGGAGATCCAGTTCGGCCACGTCTACCGGCCCACCCACGCGAACACGTCGTGGGACGCCGCCCGGTTCGAGACCTGCGCGCACCGCTGGGTGCACGTCGGGGAGCCGGGCTTCGGGGTCGTCGTCGCGAACGACCGCACCTACGGCCACGACATCACCCGCGCAACCCGGCCCGACGGCGGCACGACCACCCTCGTGCGCCAGTCGCTGCTCCGCGCTCCGCTGTTCCCGGACCCGACGGCGGACCAGGGCACGCACGTGCTGCGCACCTCGATCGCCATCGCGCCCGACGTGCTCGACGCCGTCCGCGAAGGGTACCGGGTCAACCTCCCGCTGCGCGTCGTGCCGGGCACGGCCGCCGTCGGGCCGCTGGTCTCGAGCGACAGCCCCGCGATCGTGGTCGAGGCCGTGAAGCTCGCCGAGGACCGCTCGGGCGACCTCGTAGTCCGGCTCTACGAGGCCCGCGGCGCGCGTGCGACCGGCACGCTCGACGTCGGCCACGACGTCGCGAGCATCATCGAGACGGACCTGCTCGAACGGCCGCTCGATGCGCCGACCGCACTCCTCGACGGCGCCGGCTCGACCGCCCGGTTGAGCCTGCGGCCGTTCCAGATCGTCACCCTGCGGGCTGTCAGGCCACCGGGAAGTCCGGACCCGGACCCGACTCGCCGACCTGCCAGCTAGCCCCCTCGCCCCCTGCCACCAGGGCGACCGCCACCGGAGTACCGAACAGGGAGTAGACCTCGGGCACCGACACGCTCACCTGCAGGCGCACGACGCCGTCGCTGTTGCTGTTGCTCTCGATCGTGGGCAGCGCCCACCTTCCGGCAAGTCTCTGTGACACGGCCATCAGGCTGTCCCCCCGCATCGGACCGACCATTGCGCGACCCTGGCTACCCGCCGAGTCTCGGCCGCGGACACACCGGACCGGCACACCGTCGCGCACGGGCTTCGGCGGTTCAGTTTTGATGAGCTCGCGGTGTGGAGGGACGCGCGTGGGACTGAAGTGACTCATGGGGACGATGTGACGTTCAATTCCGTCCCACCGTCACCATCTGTCACTCGCGCGTCCCTGCGCACCACAACCCGACGCGCTCGCACCCTGGCAGGCGGGGACTGACACGCTGGCTGCCGTCGCCGCACCCGGCCCGCCCAGCGGCCTTTCATCGCAGAGGGGCCACCGCCAGCCTCGCGTCAGCCGTTGACGACCGCCGGTTGAGCGGTTTTCAGCCGAGCTCGGCGCGACGGGTGGCGCGGTTCGCCTCGATGTCGACCAGCAGCGCCCTGAAACGGGCCTCGGTCAGCGGGTAGGCCCACATCAGGAGGAACGCGAACAGGAAGAAGCCGGCCGGCAGCAGGGCCATGGTCAGGCGGATGCCCTCGATCGTCTGGGCGGACTGCGTGACGGTCTGTCCGCCGGTGGACTGCTGGTACCCGACGAACGCCAGGGCGTAGCCGACGATCCCGGTGCCGATGGCCTGGCCGACCTTGCGGGTGAACGAGAACGCCGCGTAGGTGCCGCCCTCGGCCCGGATCCCGGTCTTCCACTCGCCGAACTCGACGGTGTCGGCCTCCAGGGCCCAGGTCATGGTGTTCATCAGCGCCATGGCGAGACCGATCAGGAACAGCCCGGCCAGGCTCGCCGGGACGTTGCCCGGGCTGACCAGGACGACCAGGCCGCCGACGATCGCCGCGAGGGCGGCGAGCATGAAGCCGCGCTTCTTGCCGAGCCGGCGGGTGACCAGCGGGCCGAACGGGCCGACGTACAGGATCGCGCCAGTGGTGATGATGGTGACGATCGCGCCGAGCCCGACGTCGCCCAGGACGTCCCGGGCGAAGTAGAGCGCGATCGCGCCGACGACGTTCTGGCCGGTCAGGTACATCAGGCTCGAGCCGCACAGGCGCAGCAGCGGGCCGTTGTGCCGCAGGGTCGAGAACGTCTGGCGCAGGGTGACGTGGGAGACCTCCCGGTACACCGACTCCCGGGCGGTGGCGAACGTGAACGCGAACAGCGCCGTCCCGACGACGGCGAGGACGGCGGCGGTGATCACGAACGTGGTCTGCAGGTTCGCGGACTCCTTCAGGCGGGGCGCCAGCAGGACCGCGAGCAGCATGATCGTGGTGCCGGCCCCGACCATCCGGGCACCGGCGAGCTTGGACCGCTCGGCGGGCACCTGGGTCATCGCGCCGGCGAGGGAGCCGAAGGGGATGTTGACGAGCGAGTAGAGCAGCCCGAGGATCGCGTACGACGCGTAGGCGTAGAGGAGCTTCTGGCCGTAGCCGGAGAAGTCGGGCACCGCGAAGCAGGCGATGTTGGCCAGCAGCAGCGGCACGGAGTACCAGAGCAGGAAGGGCCGGAACTTGCCCCACCGCGTCATGGTGCGGTCGACCAGCCGGCCGGCGAAGATGTCGGCAAACGCGTCCCACACCTTCACGAACAGGAAGATGGAGCCGGCGTCCGCGGGCCGGATGCCCACGACGTCCGTGTAGTAGATGAGCAGGAACAGCCCCGTCATGGAGAACGCGACGTTGCAGCCCGCGTCGCCGGCGCCGTAGCCGATGATGCGCAGCGGCCGGAGCAGGACGGCGCCCCGGCCGGGGGGCGTGGCGGATCCTTGGGTCGGGACGGCGGTGGCCTGGCTCATGAATACCTTCATTCTGGCGAGTGGAGTACCCATTAGGCTCGGCGACTCGGAGCGGTGGCAAACGGTTGCCATTACTTGTCGCGCGACCTAACCTGCTGCCCGTGGACAACGACGCACCGCAGGACACGGCCCCCGCACAGGCGCGGCGCGGGCCGACGATCTACGACGTCGCGCGCGCCGCCGGGGTGGCGCCCTCAACGGTCTCGAGGGCCTTCTCGCGGCCCGGGAGGGTGAATGCCGACACCGCCGCGCGGGTCCGGCAGGTCGCCGCCGACCTGGGATATCGCACCAACCCGATGGCCCGGGCGCTGCCCACCGGGCGCACGTCGATGCTCGCGGTCATCGTGGCGGACGTGACGAACCCGTTCTTCTTCGAGATCGTCCGTGGGGTCGAGTCCGCCGCCGCCGAGGCGGGCTACGTGACGCTGCTGGTCGACACGCACGAGTCCTCAAGCTCGGAGCGCGCGGCGATCGACCGGGCGATCCCGATGGTCGACGCCATCGTGCTGGCCAGCCCCCGCATGTCGGACAACGCGATCCGGATGGTCGCCAAACAGCGGCCGACGGTGGTCCTCAACCGCCCGATGACCGACGTGCCGAGCGTGGTGAGCGACCAGGCTCGCGGGATGCGCCGTGCGGTGGAGCACCTCGGGGAGCTGGGCCACCTCGCGCTCACCTATGTCGCGGGACCCGAGGCGTCCTGGGCGGACGGGATGCGCTGGCGCTCGATCCGCGAGGCCTGCTACGAGCTCGACCTGCGGGTGCACCGGATCGGGCCGTTCGCGCCGACGCTCGCCGGGGGTCTCGCCGCCGCGGACGAGCTCGCGGCGAGCCCGACGACCGGCGTCGTCACGTACAACGACCTGATGGCGATCGGCCTGATGCGCGGGCTGCTGCGGGCCGGGGCCCGCATCCCGGGCGACGTCAGCGTGATCGGGTTCGACAACATCTTCGGCTCGGACTTCTGCTCACCGCCGCTGACGACCGTGGCGGCGCCGCTGCGCGCGCTCGGGACCGTCGCGACGCGGATGGTCCTGGAGAACCTCACGGCCGGCACGCAGGGCTCGGTCCGGGCCCGGACCGTGGTCCGCTCCCCCGTCCTGCCGGCGCTGCTGCCGTGCCAGCTGCTGGTCCGGGACTCCACGGCCACCGCCAGCCGCCGCCGCTGGACCCCAACCCCCGACGTGTCAGACCGAGCGCGCCCCTGAGACCGCGCTCGGTCTGACACGTCCGGGAACCCTCGACCTGTCAGATCGAGCGCGCACCCAGGACCGCGCTCGGTCTGACACGTTCGGGGGCGGGGGTGCTCAGGAGCTCGGTCGCCTGGGCGAGGACCGCCTGCACGACGGCGTCGTCGGCCGCCAGCTCCGGATCCAGCGCCTCGAGCACGCCACGGACCGCGTCCGGCAACGGACCCTGCGCGAGCGACGCGAGCTCGGCCGCCCGGGCGTCCGTCACCGCGGCACCGCGCCCGCGCAGGTGACAGACCCAGGCCGCCAGGGCCCTGGTCGCCCCGAGCGGGAGCCGGCCCGCCGCGCGTTCGCGGCGGAGCGTCGGCAGGATCCGGATCGGCAGCTTCTGTGAGCCGTCCGCGGCGATCTGGTCGAGCCGGTGGCGCATCCGCGGGTTGGCGAACCGGTCGATCAGCGCCGCCCGGTACGCGACGACGTCGGCGGCCGGCAGGGTGAGGTGCGCGGACGCCGCCTCCCACCACTCCTCGAGCCACCCGCGGCAGGTCTCGTCGCCCATCGCGTCGGCCACGGTGATGTGCCCGCGGATCGAGGCGGCGTACGCGAGCAGCGAGTGCGCCCCGTTGAGCAGCCAGAGCTTGCGCTCCTCGAACGGCGCCACGTCCGCGGTGAAGGTGGCCCCGGCGTCCTCCCAGCGCGGCCGGCCGGCCGCGAACTCGCCGCAGAGCACCCACTCGGTGAACGGCTCGGTGACGACCGGCGCCCGGTCGCGGACCCCGGTCGCGGCCTCGACGGCCGCGACGTCGTCGGCGGTGGGCTCGGGGGTGATCCGGTCGACCATCGTGGTCACGTACGCCACGTTGCCGGTGACCCAGCGGGCGAGCCCCGGGTCGACCAGCTCGGCGAGCTCGCCGAGCACGCGCGCGATCACCGAACCGTTCTCGGGCAGGTTGTCGCAGGGCACGACCGTCAGCGGACCGGCCCCCGCCCGACGACGGGCCGCGAACCCCGCGACCAGCCGCGCGGGAGCCGTGCGCACGGGCGCCCGCAGGTCGCCGCGCAGGGCCGCGACGTCGGCGCGCACCTCGGGCCGGTCGGCGTCCAGCCCGCCGTCGGACCCGCGCAGGTAGCCGGCCTCGGTCACGGTGGTGGTGACCACCTGGACGCGGGGGTCGGCGAAGTAGCCGAGCCAGGCGTCGTGGTCGTCGGCGGGGTGGGCCCGGGTGAGGCTGTCGACCACCTCGAAACGGTCGCCGTCGGCCGCACGGGTCACCAGGGTGAACAGGCCGTCCTGGGCGGCCAGCGCCGTCGCGAGCTCGGGCGAGCGACCGGTGAAGGCCGCGATCCCCCACTGCGCCGCGTCCGGCGCGCGGTGCGAGTACCAGGCCTGGTGCGCGCGGAAGAAGTTCCCGAGCCCGAGGTGGACGTGCCGCACCGGCGGCGCGGCCGCGGTCCGCTTGAGCTCGCTCACAGCTTGAACACCTCCAGGGGACGGCCGCTGACCAGGTCGACCGCGGTCTCGGTGGCCTCGTCCTCGTCGATTCGGTGCTCCGCGACGAGCCCCGCGAGGTACCCGGCGTCCAGCCGGCGCGACATGTCGTGCCGCGCCGGGATCGAGCAGAACGCGCGCGTGTCGTCGATGAAGCCCGACGTCTTGGCGAAGCCTGCCGTCTCGGTGACCGCGGAGCGCCAGCGGCGGACGGCGTCGGGCGCGTCGTAGAACCACCACGGCGCCCCGACGTAGACCGACGGGTAGAACCCGGCCAGCGGCGCGAGCTCCCGCGAGAACACCGTCTCGTCCAGGGTGAACAGCACCAGGTGCAGGTTGGGGTGCGTGCCGAAGCGCTCGAGCAACGGACGCAGCGGATCGGTGAAGTCGCCGCGCAGGGGGATGTCGTGACCGGTGTCCGGCCCGAACCGCGCGTTCGAGGGCCCGTGGTGCCCGCGGCGCACGCCCGGGTGCAGCGTCATCGTCAGGCCATCCTCGGTCGACATGCGCGCCATCTCGAGCAGCATGTGCCGGCGCAGCGAGACGGCCTCGGCCGGGGTCGCGGTGCCCGCGAGCGCCGCGCGATGGATGCGGTCGGCCTCCCGATCCGCGAGCGCGGCAGTGCCCACGTCCTCGTGGCTGTGGTCCGCGGAGACCGCGCCGTTCGCGATGAAGTAGCTGCGCCGGTCCTCCATGGCGGCCACCCAGCCGGAGTAGCTGCCCGTGTCCACCCCGGCGACCTCGCCGAGGTGCACGACGGCGTCGGCCCAGCCGGGCTGGGCGGCCTCGAGGTAGCGGTCCGGGCGGAAGGTCGGGATCACCCGGCCGGACCAGGTCGGGTCAGCGACCAGGGCGCGGTGCGCCGACAGGTCGTCGCACGGGTCGTCGGTCGTCGCGAGCACGGAGATCGCGAACCGGTCGTACAGCGCGCGGGGCCGGTAGGCGTCCTTCATCAGCCGCTCCGCGAGGTGGTCGTAGAGCACGTCGGCCGTCTGCGCGGACGGCCGCGCGGCGACGTCGAAGATCTCGGCGAGCTCGGACTCCAGCCAGTACCGCACGGGCGTCGCGCGGAACGCGTCCCAGTGCGAGCACAGCGCGCGCCAGGCCTCCCGCGCCGCGGCCTCGGGCAGCGGCCCCTGCCCGACGCCGAGCACCTCGAGCGGCACCCCCGACGCGTGCAGCAGCCGCGTCACGTAGTGGTCCGGCGTGACGAACAACTGCGCCGGGTCGCGGAACGGCTCGTCGTCGAGCAGGATCCGTGGGTCCACGTGGCCGTGCGGGGAGACGATCGGCAGGTCCCGCACCGTCGAGTAGAGCCGGCGGGCGATCGCGCGGAGTGCGGGATCCGCCGGGAGCAGCCGGTCCGGGTGCGGAGCGAGCGGGGCAGGTTGACTCGACATGGCACCGATCCTGTCCGCCGGGGCGCGGCTGCGGCAATCGGTTGCCATGTGTTGTCGCGGGCGCGGGCCGTGAGTTGCCGCTCACCTCGCCCGAGGGGCAGGGTGGCGGCATGACACTCCCCACCACGACCGATCTCTCCCTGCCCTCGTCCGTGACGGTCGACGACGGGCCCGGTGGCCTGCCGCGGGTCCGTGTCGCCGGACCGGCCGGGGCGGCCGAGATCTACCTGCACGGCGCCCACGTGACGTCCTGGAACCCGCTCGGTCAGGAGCCGGTGCTCTGGATGAGCGAGCAGAGCCGGTACCGCGCGGACCAGCCCCTGCGCGGCGGGGTGCCGCTGTGCTTCCCGTGGTTCGGCGCGAACGCAGGCGACCCCCAGGCGCCGTCGCACGGCTTCGGCCGGCTCTCGGACTGGTCACTCGTCGAGGCGCGCGAGGTCGGCGACGACGTCGTCCTCGTCTTCCGGCTCACCGACTCCCCCCTCACCCGCGCCGGCGCGTGGCCGCACCGGTTCGAGGCCCGGTACACCGTGACGGTCGGTGCCCGGCTCGTCCTCGAGCTCCAGGTCACCAACCTCGACACCGAGGCGGTCACCTTCGAGGAGGCGATGCACACCTACTTCGCCGTCGGGAACATCCACGACGTGCGGGTCACCGGTCTGGAGGGCGTCGCGTTCCTCGACCGCCTCGGCGGCCCGAAGCCGGTCCGCGAGGACGGCCCGGTCCGGTTCACCGGGGAGACCGACCGGATCTACCTTGACACGCGAGCCCCGGTGGTCGTCGCCGACCACGCGCGGGCCCGTGCCGTCACCGTCACCACGTCGGGCTCCGACTCCACCGTGGTGTGGAACCCGTGGAGCGCGAAGGCCGCCGCGATGGCCGACTTCGGCGACGACGAATGGACCGACATGGTCTGCGTCGAGACCTGCAACGTCCGCGACTTCGCCGTCGAGCTGGCACCGGGCGCGAGCCACACGATGACCGCGACGCTCGCCGTCAGCCCGCTGGGCTGACCGGCGCCTGGGCGCGGCGAGCCAGCCGCCGCTCCCAGACTCCCGTGTCGGGGTCGACCTGCCGGTGGCCGTCCGGCGCGAAGCCGTGCTTCGCGTAGAACGCCAGGGCCCGCGGGTTGTCCTCGAACACCCACAGGCGGGCCGGCCGCGCACCGAGGGCGTGCCCGAGCAGGGTCGCCGCGATCCCGGTGCCGCTGTGGTGAGCCGCGACGTACAGGCTCATCAGCTCGAGCGTCGGCGCCGGCTCCCCCGCCGTCGGGTCTGGCCCTCGAGTCGGCGCCGCTGCCGGAGCCAGCGCGGGCGGTGCCCAGCTGACGACTCCCACCAGCTCATCGCCCTCGCGGCCGGCCACCTCGGCGAGGGCGATCCGCCGGGCGCCCGACGTGAGCCTGTCCCGCCACCGCTCCTGCCGATCGCCCACGGACACCCGGTCGAGGTACTCATTCGGAACCAGGCCGCGGTAGGCCTCGCGCCAGCACGCCGTCTGGAACTCGGCGATGGCGCCGACGTCGGGCAGGGCGGCCGGGCGCAAACACGCAGGTGAGCTCACCGGGCAATCCTCCCCCTCCCCCGTGACCCTCGAGCGAGAGTCGGGGGGCGATTCGAGCATCGAAATGCGAGTTGTTGTGGCTCTCCTGACCGATCCGTGGGTCGTTGAGCGTGGCGCTGAGGTGCTTCGCGACGGCACTGAGGTCCCGATGCGCGCGGATTGGGGTTGGCCGACTCTGTTCGCCGATCTCACGCGAGTTCGTCGGTCCGGCCAGATTCCGAGATCGAGGCAACTCTGTCGAATTCCAGGCGCGTCATCCGGCTCGATCACCGACGCGCATACCGACGACCCGCCC
>NZ_DATCNW010000230.1:0-2736 GCF_036565025.1 Pengzhenrongella sp. | reverse complement strand
GCACGCGCGAGCTCGCCCGCGGGATGGGCTTCCCCGACAGCTACACCTGGGACCCGGACCTGTCGATCGCCGAGGTGACCAAGGGACTGGGCAACAGCGTGTGCCCGCCAGTGGGCCGCGAGGTCGTCTCCGCCGTCGCCGAGGCCATCGCGTGAGCGCCGCCGCGGCGACCTAGTCGCACTCGGGGTCGCCCACGCCCAACCCCTCGCAGAAGGCGTCGTGCGAATCCTGCTCGGCCTGTGCCTCATCCATCGCCCCGGCTATCCCGGCCGCGATCAACCCCAGCACGAACACCGCGACGAAGACCTTGAAACCGGCGCTCGGCTTCCACATGAAGCGAGGCGCGCCGAGGTCCGGGGTGAGCTTCACGGCGACGGGCACCCACTTCGCGCCGTTCCAACGGAACCGCCCGTCTGGGCTGATCACCGGCTGCGTCATGTCGCCTGGCCCCGTTTCGCGTTCGGCGCGCCCGGCGGCCCGCATCGGGCACAGGTTGGCAGACAACCTGTCGATTCTCGAAGTCGTCTGCACGGATGACTGCGTGGCTGGGGTGCGCGTGCAGAGGAGTTCGGGAATCTGGGTGTCCGTACTCCTCTGCGCGGCGGTCCATCTTTCGCTGCACTCATGTGCGCGACGACGTGGTCGGGGGCGACCCGGATCTGGAGGGGTGGTGCGACCCGTTCTCCCCTGCTGGGCGTCCCCCGCGTCGTTCCTGTCCCATTACCCAGAACTGAATCGTTCACGAGTCGTAGACTAATTGACGGGTTAAGTGTGTGACCTTCAGTGGTAAATGGCGCAGATCTTTCAGCGCTATTTGGCACGGTCAGGAGGCCAGACGCGACGCCCGCTCTCACATCCACCGGTCGGTCGACCGATCCCCGTCGCTCAGCCTCATCAAGGCGCGACGTCGGTCTCGGCGAGTGGCCCGATCCGGTCGGACCGCGCGCTCTCAGCGTGGTCGACGAGGAACTTGTAGATGATGCGGTCGGGGTGACCTTCTGGGGCTACGGCCAGCGCTGCTAGACCGGCCCGGATCGCGGCGTCCAGGTCCACGACGTCCCTCGTCTGCTCGAACCGGGTGAACAGAGCGGCACAGAGAGCCGCGAGGTATCCGGAGCAGTGCGGGTCGCCAGGTCGCGTCGCAGCAATCGCTTCCTGACCGGCTCGGATCGCGGCGTCCAAGTCCGCCGCCGCCCGGGCAAGTTCGAACCGCATACCCAGGCAGGACCCGAGGAACATCAAGTTCTCGGCGCGGTCTGGGTGCCCGGGCGGGGTCTCACCGACCGCCTCCTGGCCGGCTCGGATCGCGGCGTCCAAGTCCGCGGCCGCCCCTCTGCGTTCGAACCGGGTGAACCGTACGCTCGCGATGGCCGACATGAGTTCGGCCCGGTCCGGGTGATCGATGGGCGTGGCGGTCACCGCGTCCTGGACGGGTGGCGGGCGCTGCGCGTCGCGGGCCTCGGGGACGGTCATGTTGCCCGTTCCGGGCTCGCAGGTCGATGTGCACGCCCAAATTCCAAAGTTGCGGGGTGCTCGGCGCCGAAGGGGAGAAAGAGAGGCGCATGCATCCTGGGGTCAGCGCCGACGTTCATGGTGGGCCCCCTACGGGTTCTCTGCAACGTACGGCGGCGCATCCGACGCGCCTCGCCCGATCATAAAATGCGAAAACTGTCTCCTACCTGCACGAATGGGGTGAAATCACCGAGATGGTGCGAGCGGCTGAAGCCGGAGCGCCGACCGGAGATCCCCCCAGTTCTTGCGTCGCATGTGGCTCGCCTCCCTACCCGCGACGTCGGCTCGGCAGGCGCGCATGGCGACGAGCGCGGCGCGCATCGACGACCTTTCGATCGCCACAACGCGGTCGTCGTCGACGGCCATCGTGAAGCAACGAATTGACGATTAGGACGAGCCAGGTCGGCTCCTGCTGGCGCGCTGGTCAGGCCCGAAGACCCGCTGCGATCTGGTCGAGCAGGGAAGAGCGAAATCTAATCCTCGTGCTCGAAGCAACAGTGAAGGGCCCACAGCGCAACTCCCAGCGCCCGACTAGCCGACGGCCTCAAAAGGACCAAGCTGCAACGACGTCACCGAGCGACCGGACCCCCATTTTCAGCCCGGAACGGGCTGCCCCGACAGGGGCACCGACGACTAGTCGGTCACGGCGTGCTCCTCGTCCGCGGGTACGTTCGGGTAGGCGGCGGGGAGCGTGGGTCGGTCCTCGGGCGGGGTGACTGGTTCGCCGTCGGCGTCCTCGCCGACCGCGCCAGTCGGTGCGCCAGGCTCAGGCTCCTGCCCGTCCACGGACGGCTGACCTTGACTGGGGACCGAGCCCAGGAGATCACCGAGCACGACCGGACTGCTGCCTGCTTCCGGGACGGCGACCCTCTCGCCTGTTTGGGCGTCTCGTGGCGGGGCGGGACGAATCGGGACTTCGGGCTGTTGCGCTGGTACCTCCCCGAGCAGAGCGCCGCGTCCTTCCCCGCCCTGGCCGACCGGGAGGTCGTCAAGCGCGTGGCGACCAGTCGCCTGCGCAGGAACATCCATTGGCAGGATCGTGCCCGCTTCCTCGACGCGAGATTCCCTGCCGTGTGAAGGAGCGGGTCCGGACCTGCTGGCGTCGAGCTGGGCGATGGCGCGTCGGGCACGGCGGACGAAGCGGACGGTCCGCCACGCACCGTAGAGGGCGAGCACGAGGATGAGCAGAGCGCTGCCTATGAGCACCCATGGGGCGTAGAAGAT
>NZ_DATCNW010000229.1:0-4866 GCF_036565025.1 Pengzhenrongella sp. | reverse complement strand
CCTCAATACTTGATCGGCACGCGCAGGTACCGCTCGGCGTAGCGGCAGCCGACCTTCTGGCCGGCCTCGATCATCGCCGGTCCGACCTTGTGCTCGAGCATCCAGGCCGCGTCGTCATTCGCCTCGCCGTTCTGGCTTCGGTGGCACATGATCGCGGCCATCTTGGTCTCGACCTGATCGGTCACATCGACGTAGAGGTCGGCCTCCCGGAACGCCGACGTCCAGACCTCCTCCACGCGGAACGGCGCGTACTCCTCGTCCAGCAGTTCAGGATGGCTGAACGGCATGTAGCTCTCGGGGTAGGCCGCGACCAGGGTCGCCTCGGACGCGGCCATGTGGTCTGCGTGCACGATGTCGACGGGTGCGTCGGGGAGTCGCTGCGGCGCCATCGTAAGGATGACCTCCGGGCGAAACCTGCGGATCTGCCGGACGATGTCGCGACGCAGCGCGCGCGTCACCTCGAGTTCGTCGTTCCGGTAACCCAGGTAGGCGATCTCGCTGACGCCGAGCACGTCGGCGGCGGCGCGGAGCTCCGTGGCGCGGATCGCCGCCACCTCCTCGGTGGTCTTCGACCTGTCGACCGTGCCGGTCGAGCCATCGGTGCAGACCACGTAGTTCACCTCGGCCCCCTGTGCGGTGAGACGCAGGATGGTGCCGCCGAACATCCACTCGGCGTCATCGGGATGGGCGAATACCGCGAGGGCACGCGTGACGTCACCGATCAGCATTGCGTCCACCTGTCCGTTCGAGCCGTTGGGCTGGGCGCCCGTGATCAACCGTCGGCACGATCATGGCGGCTCGCGCCGCCGCCATGGTGTCGATGACGCGAACCGGCCATCGGCGCCAGCTCACGACTATAGGTTTCGCCCCGCTGGCCGCCTGGGGACGCGAACCCTCGCCCGCGACGCGGCCGTCCGACATCATCGAGAGCGGCACCGCCGCTGGCACTACGACCCGAGATGAGCAGATGTGACTGATTCCGACTCGCACGCCGACCTGACGTTCTCGCTGACCGACAAGGTAGCCGTGGTCACCGGCGGCGCCTCCGGTATCGGCGCGGCGATCGGGCGCGCTTTCGTCGCGAAGGGCGCGAAGGTGGCGGTGGCCGACCTGGCCCTGGACGCCGCCGAGGCGACAGTTGTTCAACTGGGGAACGGATGTGCGGCGTTCGCGTGTGACGTGTCCGACCCGGCAGCGGTCACCGCGACCGTCCAGGCCGTGCTCGAGCACTACGGGCGGATCGACATCCTGGTGAACTGTGCCGGGATCGGGCCGCTGGCCGCCGCCGAGGACCTGAGCCTGGACGTCTGGGACACCACGATGGACGTGAACCTCAAGGGCACGTTCCTCATGAGCCAGACGGTCGGACGCGCGATGCTGGCCCAGGGCCGCGGCAAGATCATCAACCTTGCATCGCAGGCGGCGACCGTCGCGTTGGACGGTCATCTGGCCTACTGCGCCTCGAAGTTCGCCGTCGTCGGTCTCACGAAGGTCCTGGCCTCGGAGTGGGGTGGTCGCGGCATCACCGCCAACACGATCTCGCCGACCGTCGTGATGACCGCCCTCGGACGCCAGACGTGGGGAGGGGCCAGAGGTGAGGCCTTCAAGGCGATGATCCCGACCGGCCGGTTCGCCTATCCGGACGAGATCGCTGCCACCGCGGTGTTCCTGGCCTCCGACAGCGCGAACATGATCAACGGGGCCGACATCGTCGTCGACGGCGGCTACACAGTCCGCTGAAGCCGGCCGGTTCACTGTCTCGGCCGGCTCCGCCCCGGTCAAGACATCAGCGGGCTGGCCCCTAGATGTGCTCGAGGAGCAGTGCGAGCGGTGTGGGCACGCGGGTGAGATCGAGGGCGTCGACCAGGAGCGACGCGTAGCGGATCTTCCGCCCGCCACCGGATCCCATGAAGCGCCTCAGGTGCTGCTCGACGCCGCGTCCGCGCTGCGCGGGCTGCTGCTGCAGGAGACGGAACGCGTTCAGGTCGCCCTGAGCGCCGATGACCCGTTCGACCTCGGTGGCTCCGAGGGAGCGGATCAGCTCGTCCTCGAGATCGGCGTCGCATACATAGAATCCGAGGCTCTCCATCTCGGCACGCGTGTTCGGTGAACCGAATCCAGCCCGCTCCAGGCTGCGCCGGAAGTACGCCTCCTCACCGGCGTCGCACAGGCCCGTCAACGTCACGTCGGCACCGCGTGGGCCGAACAACTCCAGGAATCTGCCGATGTTCGTGGCGCCTCCCATCGGGACGACCACCACACCCTCACCGTCGAGATCGCGCCCACCACGTCGCGCCAGCGCCTCGACCGCGGCCTGGTCGCTCACTCCCTCCACGAGCACGACCGCGCGTGCGCCGGCCGGCAGGCGCGCTCCGGGCGTCTCGTCCACGTAGCCCATCTTCGCAGCCGCCTCGCGCGCGGTGGCGAGGAACCGGTTGGCGGCGAGGCGGCGGCCGCAACCGCCTACGTGTGCTGCGGACGCGCCCAGACCGAAGCACCCTGCCAGTCCACCGCCACGACGGTCTCGTTGCCGATCACCCAAGCGTCGTGCCCCGGCGGGAGAGAGGTGATCTCGCCCGCGTGCACATCGAGCTCGGTGCCGTCCTGCATGGCGACATGAAGATGTCCAGACAGCTGGTACGACTGATGCGGTGCCATGCAGAGGTCGGTGCCGGCCACCGGCTTCACAGCTTCGGACCAGCGCCACCCCGGCTGGAGGGTGAGCCTCCCTACTTGCGCGCCGGCTGCGAGATTGACCAGATCGAGCCGCCAGTTCTCGCCCTCCCGCACCTCGTCCGGCTGATCGAACGACACGTGCTCCAGTGGTTGCGTCATGGCTACGTCCTCTCGTATCCGTGAGGGCTACCACTGTGGCGCCCGGCCGTCAATGCCCAGGTCAGCAACTGAGAGCCCTTCGGGCTCGCCGTGGTTCGCGAAGATTCTCAGCGGGTTGCGGTGTCGCTGGGGCTCTGGTGATGACCGGGGTTGGCGAGGAGTATGGGCTCGTTCGTCCCGGTAGGACACCGAAAGCCCCCTGTAGTGCCTGTGAGCCTGTAGGTCAGCATGGTGGTGGAGGGCTGCCACGGGAACCGTGGATTGTTGCCTTGAGCACGAGCGTCAGACTTCTGGATTTTCTTTGCCCTCCCCGGGACGGACATCGCGATCGTTGCCGTTGAGGAGGAGGAACACGCGATGGATCTGTTGCACCCGCGGTGTGCGGGACTGGATGTGTCGAAGCGGGACGCGAAGGTGTGCGTCCGGGTCGCCAGTGGCGGCCGGGCGAGCGCGACGTCGACGGTGACGACGTGGGGGTCGGTCACCAATCAGGTGCTGGCGTTACGTGAGCACCTGATCAGCGAGCGGGTCACGCTGGTGGTGATGGAGGCAACCGGGGACTACTGGAAGCCGTTCTACTACCTGCTCGAGGACGCACCATTTGAGCTGATGCTCGTCAACGCCCGGCACGCCAAGAACCTCCCGGGTCGTAAGACCGACGTCTCGGACGCGGCGTGGCTGGCGCAGCTCGGGGCGCACGGGCTGGTCCGCGGTTCGTTCGTGCCGCCGGAGCCGATCCGGCAGCTGCGGGACCTGACCCGGACCCGCACCACGATGGTGCGGACCCGCGCTCGGGAGATCCAGCGGCTGGAGAAGCTGCTGGAAGACGCCGGCATCAAGCTGTCGTCGGTGGCCTCCGACATCAGCGGGGTGTCCGGGCGGGCGATGCTGGAGGCGCTGATCCGTGGACAACACGACCCGGTAGCCCTTGCCGACCTGGCGAAACGACGGTTGCGGTCCAAGATCCCGGCGCTGGTCGAGGCCCTGACCGGCCGGTTCACCGAGCACCATGCGTTCCTGGCCCGGTTGCACCTGGACCTGATCGACCAGCACACCGAGGCTATCGCCGCGGTCACGGCGCGGATCGAGGTGGTGATCGAGCCCTTTCGTGGCGCCCGGGACCTGATGGTCACGATCCCGGGGATCAGTGTTCTGGTCGCCGATGTGATCATCGCCGAGACCGGCGCCGACATGGCCCGGTTCCCCACCGCCGGGCACCTGGCGTCCTGGGCCGGGACCTGCCCGGGGAGCAACGAGTCCGCTGGCCGGATCAAGTCCACCAAGACCCGCCCCGGCAACCCCTACCTCAAAGGCGCTCTCGGGATCGCAGCGATGTCCGCCGCCAGCAGCAAAGACACCTACCTGGCAGCGAAGTATCGACGCATCACGTCTCGACGCGGTCCGATCAAGGCCATCGTCGCCATCGAGCACACGATGCTGATCGCGATCTGGAACATGCTCACCAACGGCGTCCTCTACCAAGATCTCGGCGGCGACTACTACACGAAACTCAACCCCGACAAGACCAAACAGCGCGCCCTCAACCAGCTCCGCCAGATGGGCTACGAAGTCACCCTCAACCCCCTACCAGCCGCAGGGTGAAGGGAATCTTCGCGTCAGGTGCCGGCACCAACGCAGGTGCCCACTGGCCATACCGGCCGGCGCGCTCGTCGACGACTACGTCGCCTACGCGATCGGCCAGGAGCGGCTCCCTCCTCCCGACAGTCACGGTCTGCACCGGGGCGGAAGCGTCGCGAACGCGATCGGCTCGACGAACGTCGGTCTGACGGTCCGCTACAAGAAGCTGACCGCGGCCGACATCTCGAACGGCTTCATCACCCCGGCATTCTCCTCGTCCCGCGGGTGGGCTTCAGGGCGCGGTCCTCGGCCGCGGCGCGGGCGCACCGCAGGTCCCGGGCAACTCCGTACTCCTCGACATCGGTGGCGTCGCGCCTGGCGTGATCGCCTGCCCAACGCGACACCGGAGGTCGACGGCTCGCTGATGGTCGGATTCGGCGGTTGGGGTCCGGT
>NZ_DATCNW010000228.1:0-2724 GCF_036565025.1 Pengzhenrongella sp. | reverse complement strand
GGTCCGCCACCGGGAGGCCGCGGTGGCTCGCTCCGCCCGCGCGATGTGCCGACGCGCGCCGGGATCGTCGCGCTCGGCGACCTGATCGACGCCACTGCCGTGACCGCAGCGTGGGAGCAGGCGCTCGCGGCGCCGGAGTGGGACGGCCCGCCGGTGTGGATCCATGGCGACCTCGACGCGCGCAACCTGCTCGTGCGGGACGGGAAGATCAGCGGGGTGCTCGACTGGGGCGCGCTGTGCGTCGGCGATCCCGCGTGCGACGTGAAGGTCGCGTGGGCGGTGCTCGACGCGAAGACGCGGCCGATCTTCCGCGAGCGGCTCGACATCGACGACGCGACGTGGGCCCGCGGCCGGGGCTGGGCGCTATCGCAAGCGCTGATCGCGCTGCCGTACTACCTGCACACCTATCCCGCGATCGTCGAGCAGGCCTGGCGCTGGCTCAACGAGGCGCTCGCGGACCGGTAAGGGCTAGGGGATGTTGATCGTGAGGCCGCTGACCCCGGTCGGGCTCATGGTGATGGTCTGGCTGCCGACGACCGGGCCGTCGCCGGTCGCCGCGTTGTACTGGCCCTTGACGATGATGTTGATCGCGACCGCACCGAAGCCCGAGGCGAACTTCAGGGTGAAGGTGCCGTCGGCGAGGGTCGTCGCTGCGCACGGGCCAGACGTCAGGATGAGGCAGTGATGGCCGGCGGCGGTGCCGTTGGCGTGCACGACGCGTCCGGTGATCGGTGCCTCATTCGGCTGGATCGCGCCGACGCTCTTGGCCGGCCAGCCCGCGTCACCTGCAGCGAGCGTCGGTGACGGGCTCGGCGACGGACTCGGGCTCGGCGACGGTGACGGTGTCGGAGTGGGCGTTGGGCTCGGCGTCGCGGGCTTCGGCGTCGCCGGCACATCGGTCGGTCCAAGCGTCGCCGCCGGCTGCTCGGTCGGAGCCTCGGTCGGCGTCGCGGTGGGCGATGGCGTCGGTGACGGTGATGGACTCGGGCTCGGGGTGGCCGTCGCGGTCGGCGCGGCGGTCGTCGGCGCCGCGGTCGGCGCCTGCGTCGGCGGCGCGGTCGTCGCGGCGGCCTGCTGGGCCTTGAACGCCGCGAAGGTCGCCTGGGCCTGGGTCGTCTCGTCGGTGCTCAGGCAGCGGGCGTCGGTGCCGGCTTTGTCGGCCGCGGCCTGCGGGGTGAGCCCGTCCTTGGCGACGTAGTCCTTCACGAGCTGGATCTTGTCGGCGCCGCAGAGTGCCGGGTTGTCCTTCGCGAAGGTGGACGTGCACGCGCTGCCGATCAACAGCAGGGCAGCCGCGGTCGCCCAGACACGCTTCATCTTCGAGCCCCTATCCCATTCCCATCGCGATGAGCGTCACCGCTCGAGGAAAATTCTAGGCGGGCGAGCGAACGGGCGGGGTGTCTAGTCGGTAAGCGTGTAGACGGGGAGACGCAGCTCGCCGCCGGTGGTCCCGAGCACGAGCTGCCGGCCGGCTTCCGCGCCATCCACCTTGAGCTTGTAGATGAAGTTCCAATTGAGCGGGCCGCTCGGGATGTCCGTGAACCACACGCCCTGGTCGTCGGTGCCGATCGGGCAAAGGCCTTTCTCGATCACGACGCAGATCCCCGCCGCGGGCGAGCCGTCGGCGTGGCGGATCGTGCCGATGACCCGAGTGCTACCGGGGGTGATCGTCGGACCGGGCGTCGGGAACGGCGTCGTCCCCGGCGCGACGGTGGGCGCGGCGTCGGTCGGCGTCGGCGAAGGGGTTGGGCTCTCGCTCGGCGTCGCGCTGGGGCTCGGGCTCGGTGCCGCGACCTCGGACGCCGTGCACGCGGCGAAGACCACTCCGATCGCGATCAGAGCCGGCCCGATGTGCTTCATCGCTCCGATGTTCGGACATCGCGCTGAGTCACCGGTCGCCCGGCCGCCCGCCACCTAGAGTGAGGCGGTGAGGAACGGCCCCGGTCGGGGCGAGTGGGGGAACATCGACTGGTCCCGCGTCGACCTGCCCGGGCTTCGCCGGAGCCCCCGGGGCCCCCGCCGCCCGCGGAACCGCCTCTCGACGGTCATCACGATCGTCGTCCTCGCCCTCTTCCTGGTGCCGCTCCTGTTCACGCCGCTGGTCGGCTTCCTGACCGACCTGCTGTGGTTCCGGAGCATCGGGCTCGAGGACGTCTACCTCCGCCGGTACACGGCGGGCTTCTGGGCGTTCATCGTCTTCCTCATCGCCTTCTTTCTCATCGCGCTGCCGAACCTGTACGTCGCGCTGCGGCCGCAGGTCCCGCGCATCGTCGTCGACACTGACGCGCCGAAGCGCGCCGGCGCGCTCGCGCTCACGCTTCGGCTCATGCCGCTCCTGTTGGTCCCGGCGTTCTTCTTCGGCCTCGCCGGCGGTGACGAATGGGACTCGCTGCTCCGGTGGCTGAACGCGGTGCCGTTCGGCACGACCGATCCGGTCTTCGGCCGCGACATCGGCTTCTACTTCTTCACCCTGCCGGTGCTCGAGTTCGTCCGCGGGTGGCTCCTCGCGGCGGTCGTGCTCATCGCCATCGGCGTCGTCGGCTTGTACGTCGCGCGCGGCGTCATCGGGGTCGTGACCCAGCCGCTCGCCGGCGCGGACATCGGCGTCTCGGCGCGCAACGCGCTCGCCCTCGCGCGACCGGCCCGATCGCACCTCTCGATCCTCGGCGGCATCTTCCTGGCGCTCATCGCGTTCGGCTACGTCCTCGATCAGTTCGACCTGCT
>NZ_DATCNW010000227.1:0-2358 GCF_036565025.1 Pengzhenrongella sp. | reverse complement strand
GCCATGTCGATGTCGTCGACCGATGGGGCAACTTTGTGTCCGCGACGCCCAGTGGTGGCTGGCTGCAGAGTTCACCGGTGATCCCCACGTTGGGCTTTCCGCTTGGCACCCGGGCGCAAATGTTCTACCTGGAACCCGATTTGCCCAACTCGCTCCGTCCGGGGATTCGGCCACGCACCACGCTGTCTCCGTCCCTCGCCTTACGAGACGCCGAGCCGTGGCTTGCCTTCGGGACGCCAGGAGGCGATCAGCAGGACCAGTGGCAGGTCAACTTCTTCCTGGATCTCGTTCATGGCCCGTCGTCGAATCTGCAGCAAGCCATCGATGCGCCGATGTTCCACACAAGCCACTTCCCTTCCTCGTTCTATCCGCGGGGGGCCCATCCCGGTGAGGTGCTGATCGAGGATCGCGTGGATGCCGAGGTGCTTGAGGAGTTGCGGCGGCGTGGCCACCGGGTGGTGCTGACCGGGCCCTGGTCATTGGGTCGGTTGAGCGCGGTGGCGAAGGAGGGCGCTGTGCTCAAGGCCGCGGCGAACCCACGCGGAGCCCAGGGCTACGCCGTCGGCCGATGACGCTGTGCGCCTAGTTAAGTTGCCTAGATGAGTTATTCCAAGGGGTCAGTGGTCGTAGGCGGTCAGTGATCGTTTGATCTGGGCGCCGATGTTGTCGTTGTGCCAGATGGCGGCGGTGAGGGCCAAGATGCGTTGCCAGACGCGGGTGATGACGCCGGCGCGGGTGCGTCCGCCATGGCGTTCGAGGTCGAGTTGTCCCTTGAGGGTGTCGTTGATCGATTCGATGGTTTGACGCAGCGGCTTGAAGAACCGGGCGCCTGGGCGTTCGGCCTCGCCGCTGCGGGCTGGGCGTAACAGGTGGATGCCGGCCTCGGGCAGGGCGGCTTCGAACTGGGCCCCGAAGTAGTTCTTGTCCCCGATCACGATCTGTGCGGGCCGCGCGGTCAGGCTGGAGTCGGCGTGCAGGATGTCGAGCAGGACCTCCCGTTCGTCGGCCTTGGCGCCGGTGAGCGCGAAGCCGACCGGCAGCCCGTGCAGGGTGCACAACAGGTGCAGCCGCAGCCCCCAGAAGTAACGGGAATGGGAGGCGCAGTAGCCGTACTCGGCCCACCCCGCCAGATCCGAACGCTTCACCGTCTCCCTGGATCGGGCGCACTCCACCGGCGTCGAGTCGACCACCCACACGTCATCGGTCCACACGCTGGTGTCGCGGGCCAGTACCCCGATCAGCCAGTTCATCGTGGCGGCCAGGGCACGCAGGCGCTTGTTGTAGCCGGGCTGCTGGGGCAGATACGGGAACAGGGCGTGCAGATGAGCGCGGGCGTAGCGCAGCCAACGGGACTCGCTGGCATGACCGAGCAGTGCCTGCATCACCGCCAGCGTCACCAGCTCGGCGTCGCTGATCTTCGGCGCGATCCCGACCCTGGGACGACACGGAGATCGTCCCGGCTCGGACTTCAGCAGATCATCCACGCGCACGTAAAGTGCAGTCGCGAGGGTGTCCAGGTCAGCGTCCACGATGAGCCTCCTGCTCGACGTCGGGTTAGCAACGCCGATCATGGACACCCTCGCGCCCTAATCACACACGCCACACCAGTCACACGGCTTGGAATTACTCATCTAGGGTTGTCGCATGTTCGCGCTGGTCATCGACACCTCGTCGGCGGCCGTCACCGCCGGTGTGGTGGACCTCGCGAACGGCGTGCGGGTGCTCGCCCAACGGGTCACCCTTGACGCCCGCGCGCACGGCGAACTGCTGGCGCCCTCGATCAGAGCCAGTCTCGACGATGCGGGCCGGACCGTCGCCGAACTGACCGCGGTCGTCGTCGGTGTCGGCCCGGGGCCGTTCACCGGGCTGCGGGTCGGCCTGGTGAGCGCGGCCGCCATCGCCCATGCGTGCGGGATTCCCGCTTACGGGGTGTGCTCGTTGGATGCGATCGCCGCGGCAACCGATTGCGACGGCCCGCTGTTGGTGGCCGCGGACGCCCGCCGAAAAGAGGTCTACTGGGCCAGTTACCTCGCTGGGCTACGACAGGGCGAGCCAGCGGTAAGCAGGGCCGCGGACGTGGTCGTCGAGGTCGAGGCCATGGTCGGTGCCGGTGCCAGGATGTTCGCCGACGTGTTCGGATTCCCTTTGCTGCAGGTCGATTTCCCCACCGTGGCCGGTCTGGCCGCGGGCGCGGCCGACCGGGTTCGTGCGAAGGCACCGAGCGAACCGCTCACGCCGCTGTACCTGCGGCGACCGGATGCGGTGGCGCTCGGAGAGCGAAAGCCGGTCACGCAATGACGACCGTGACGCTTCGGCGGATGACGATCGATGACATTGACGTGCTGTTGCCGTTTGAAG
>NZ_DATCNW010000226.1:0-6617 GCF_036565025.1 Pengzhenrongella sp. | reverse complement strand
TGCCGAGGCGGCCGGCTCGGCGCCGGCGGACGGCTCGGCGCCGGCGGACGGCTCGCTGGCAGCGACTCGATCCCGTAGGCCGCAGCCGCCCAGCGCGACGGCGATGCCGATCGCGAGCAGCGACGCCGTCACCGCGCGGGTGCGCCGGCCACGCGCCGACGCTGACCCCGCGGCGAAGGTCGACGCCGAGGCAGAAGCCGGCGCCGAGGTCGAGCTCGCAAGCGCGGTCCCGGTCCGGGTCCTCACGCGGTGCCTGCGAGCTGCTCGGCGAGGGGAGCGCACACGTCCCGCTGCGCCCGTGCGAGGCGGTCGTCGGCCTTCGTGAGCTGGCCCACCCGTCCGGTGCGCCGCTCGGCGCGGGCCTTGAGCCGGTCAGCCTTCGCGTCCCGGCCGGCGGCTCGCGCCTGGTCGGCTCGGTGCGACAGCCATGCGGCCGAGCCCTTGACGTCGGCGCCGCCCTGGATGCGGTCCAGCAGGTGTCCGATGCGGGCGCGCTCCGCCGGGACCCGCTCGCACAACGCCGTGACCCGGTCGGCGTCCAAGGTGAGGGTCACCTTGCCGTCCTTGACGACCACGGTCGGGCCGCCGTCGGCCGGGTCGGGAGCGGGCGTGGTGGGGGCAGGCGTCGCGGGCGAGGAGGAGGTGCTCGTCGAGTCGCCGGCCGTCCCGGCCGGCGCCGCCCAGGTTGCGGGGGCGGTCGCGGTGAGCAGCGCGCCGACGCAGAGGGCGGCGAGGGCGGCGGTGGTGGTCCGGCGTCGCAGGGGTGAGGTCATCGGGGGATCCGTCCATGGTGGGCAGTGCCGGTCCCTCCGGCACAACAACAACTGTCGCGAGCACCGGTCAGGGACCGGTTTGGCGAATGTTCGGGTTGTGCAAGGGTCCCGCCCCGACGTGTCAGCCGCAGCGTGCCCCCTTTGCGCGCGCTTGGGCTGACAACGTGGCGGGGTAACCGCTTGCTCCGTTCGCGTCGGCTCAGGACCCGCGTGACCTGGGCGCGATTCGCCGTGGGCGCGGCTCGATCGCTGGACGGCTGCATCGACCTCGCCTCACCTCCGGTTACGGTTGATAGGTGCTTCGCCCCGACGCTCGCCGTACACGCATTGCTCACCTCCCTTCCGGCCCCGCCGGCACCTCCCGGATCGGCCTCCAAGCGGTCGCCGTGGTGGGGCTCGTCGCGCTGCTCCTGGGCGGGTGCGCGCCGGCGAAGCCCGCGGCCACCGCGGTTCCGGTCGCCGCGCCGTCGGCCACGGCGTCGATCGACCCGAAGCTGAAGGAGTTCTACGAGCAGAAGATCAGCTGGAAGAAGTGCGACACCTTCCAGTGCGCGACCGCCAAGGTTCCGATCGACTATGCGAACCCGGCAGCCGGCTCGATCGAGCTCGCCCTCAAGCGCGCCCGCGCCACGAAGGGCGACGCGATCGGCTCGCTGGTCATCAACCCGGGAGGCCCCGGGGTGTCCGGCGTGAATCTCGTGGACTCGGCGGTCACGACATTCGGCAAGGGCGTGGTGGCCAAGTACGACATCGTCGGCTTCGACCCGCGCGGCGTCGGGAAGTCGCACCCCGTGAAATGCCAGTCCAACGCGGCCAAGGACGAGCTGATCGGGCTGGACTTCGACTACTCGACGGACGCGGGTATCGCCGCGGCCAAGGCGATGTACACGACGATGGGCAAAGCCTGCGCGGCGAACACGGGCCCGCTGCTCGCGCACGTCGACACCGTCAGCGCGGCCAAGGACATGGACGTGCTGCGGGCCGCACTCGGCGACAAGAAGCTCTCATACCTCGGTTACTCCTACGGCACCGCACTCGGCGCAACCTACGCGGGCCTGTTCCCGGACCGGGTCGGGCGGATGGTGCTCGACGGTGCGCTCGACCCGACGACGTCGTCCAAGGACCTCGCCCTGATCCAGGCGAAGGGCTTCCAGAACGCGCTGCGCGCCTACGTCGTCGACTGCGAGGGTGGCCCCAAGTGCCCGCTCACCGGAGATGTCAATTCCGGGCTGGCACAGATCCACGACCTCGTCGAACGTGCGCGTCGCAGCCCGCTGCCGACCGGGACGAACCGGCCCCTGACCGGGTCGCTCGCGTCCTACGGGATCATCTTCCCGCTGTACGACAACCAGTACTGGCCCCTGCTCAGCAAGGCGCTGACCAAGGCGATCGGTCAGAACGACGGGTCGATCCTGCTCAAGCTGTCGGACATCTACAACGACCGCAACCAGGACGGCACGTACTCCGCGAACACGAGCGAGGCGTTCACCGCGATCAACTGCCTCGACGGCACGTCGACCGCTGACCCCGCCGAGATGCGTGCGGATACGGCCGAGATCGTGAAGGTGGCTCCGACGCTGGGCGCCTTCTTCGGATTCGGCGGCGTCGCTTGTGCCGGCTGGCCGTACCCGGCGACCGGGAAGCCGGGGCCGATCACGGCCAAGGGTGCCGCGCCCATCCTGGTGATCGGCACGACCAATGACCCGGCGACGCCGTACGCCTGGGCGCAGGGGCTCGCCAAGCAGCTCTCGTCGGGGGTGCTGCTCACGTACCAGGGGGAGGGGCACACCGCGTACGGGCGTTCCAACGGCTGCATCGCCGGAACTGTGGACGCGTACCTGCTGGCCGGGACCGTGCCGAAGGACGGCAAGCGCTGCTGAGCGCCGGGGCCGGAGGCTCGGACCGAGCGTCACGCGCGGGTCAAGAGATCGCTCGCTTTGGCCCCTACCCGCTCGTGTAGGTAGAGTTACGCCCGCTCGTCCCGGCCCTCCGGTCGTGACGTGCCGCCTTAGCTCAGTCGGTAGAGCGTCTCACTCGTAATGAGAAGGTCAACAGTTCGATTCTGTTAGGCGGCTCCACCGATGAAGGGCCCCTCACCTGCGTAAACGCTGGTGAGGGGCCCTTCATCTTTCGGCGCCCGCAAGCGACATCGGCCATGGTTTTCCACGAGCGGGAGCGCGGTGGTCGGCGTTCGGCGCTCGGCGTGAAGATGAGGCGGATATGACCCGGGCACGTGACGCTTGATCCGCGTGGACGCCCAGAACTAGCCTTGAGGCTCCTGCGGTTGGGGAGGCGGAGATGGGCGACAACGCCGAGACTGCGTTCACCGAGCCGACCTTGATGAAGGCGTCGTTGGTTCGCAGTATCGCTCGGAGATCTTCTGCAGCAGCCCCGAGCAGCGCAAAGTGGCCGAGGAGATGATCCGCGACGTTGACGCGTCGGGCCATTGGCCTGGCAGGACGGTGACCAGGATCAGCGAGGCCAACATGTTCTGGGAGATGGGACCCGAGGATCAGGACTACTTCCTGCGGTTCCCGCACGGCTGCAAGCCCCCGTTTCCACGGCAGGACGACAGCTCCGAGAACCTCCGCGCTCTTGCCTGACAGCCGCCGGTCGGCTACGGCGGCGCTGCCTCCCTGCGGTCCGTCCGGTACGGGCGATCGGACGTCAAGCGCGCTGCTCAGCCGAGCGCATCGGCGAGGTCGACGGGTGTGCGGTTGGGCGTTGGTGTCGCCCGGGAAGTGCTCCCGACGCCGACGCCGACGCGGTCGAGGATCGAGGCGAGTCACGCGAGCGAACCGATTGGACAGAACGGCATCCCGTGACTCGGGCAGACCCAGCGCGCGGATCCCGCCCGCACCTCCGCGCGAAGGGGGTGGCTGCCGGGATGATCCGGGCAGGGCGGCCAGTTCGTCGCCGCGGTGCCCCTGAGTTCGTCGATGACCCACTCCTGAACCTGGTCGGCGGCCTCCGCGACCCGATCGGCCTCGGGAAGGTCCAGGCTCACCCGGATCCCGACGGCGCTCCCGTCGCAGACAAGCATCGCCGACGCAAGCAACGGATCGTCCGCCCAATCGTCATCCTGAATGCCCGGAACAGGCGCGCCCGACACCCGCACGTCCCGCAGCACAACGTCCAACACACGCCGAAGCTCGTCCCTCATCGGATCAGCCTCTCAGCGCGCCTGCCCGACGGCGACTAGGGCCCGATCCTGGCCGCGTTCACGGCTGTATTCCTGGTTGCAGCGAAAGTGCGCCAGGGGTGCACGTTCAATGCAACCAGCCATGCATTCAGCCTCCACGAGGACCCCGGAACCGGGACGGAGTCAGCTGAGATCGCAGGCGCGTTCCGAGGTCGCGTGGCGCGGTCCCGAGGTTCGAGCTGCCGGTGAACGACCGGGCCCGGCCATTCACCTGTTCGCGTCGCCGATCGTGCCCTGAGGCCGTCGGTCCCTCTGCCCGGTCCGGAGAGGCACCTAGGGTAGGGACCGTGGAGCTGCTCCTGATTCGCCATGGCCAGACCGCTGCCAACGTGACGGGCGCGCTCGATACCGCGTACCCGGGGTTCTCGTTGAACCCCTTGGGGAGGCGTCAGGCCGACGCCGTCGTCGAAGCGCTCAGCGATGAGCCCGTCGGTGCGCTCTACACGTCGTCCCTGGTGCGTACGCGCCAAACCGCGGCTCCGCTCGCGGCGGCCCGGCAGCTGAGTCCGGCCACGCTTTCGGGGCTTCGCGAGATTGACGCTGGTGACCTCGAGATGCGCAACGACCCCGCCGCCCTGCGGTCGTTCCTGGGTGTCGTGTATTCGTGGGTCAGAGGGGACCTGAAATCGTCGATGCCCGGCGGGACGAGTGGACACGACTTTCTCGCCCGGTTCGATCAGGCCATCACAACGGTCGAGCGGACGTGCGGTGGGAGCAGTGCGGTCGTCGTCAGCCACGGCGCTGCGCTGCGGGTGTGGGCCGCCCGACGGGCGATCGAGTTCGACCCCGAGCACGCCGTCCAGAACGCGCTCCGCAACACCGGCAGCATCCGCCTGGTGGGCAGCTCACATGACGGTTGGCGAGTCTCGCAGTGGCGCAGTGAGCCGCTCGGCGGCCGGGAGCTGCTCGACGACAGGGCGCTCGACCCGACCGGGGCTCGCCCCGGGTCCCCGTCCTAGGTACCGGTTCGCGCCGTCCGCGCGTCCACCCCGGCCGACGCCGCTCGTCAGCCTCGCTCGAACTTCAGGTGCGTGACGCCTGGCGCCGCGATGGTCCGGACGTGCACCAGCCGGGGGTTCCCGAAACCCAGCCCCTGGAAGAGTCGTTCGCCGTCGCCGAGGAAGATCGGCACCAGGTGGATCTCCATCTCGTCGACCAGGTCCGCCTCGAGGTACTGCCGGGCAGCCGCGGCGCCGCCCGCCAGCGAGACGTCCAGCCCGTCGGCCGCAGCTCGGGCCTGGTCCAGTGCCGAGGAGATGCCGTCGGTGACGAACGTGAACGTCGTGCCGCCGTCGCACGCCAGCGGCTCGCGCGGGTGATGGGTCAGCACGAAGACGGGGTGGTGGTACGGCGGGTTCTCGCCCCACCAGCCGTTCCACGGCTCCTCGCCCCACGGGCCGGTCCCGCCGCCGAACATGTTCCGCCCCATCACGGTCGCGCCGATGTTCTCCATGGACTCCTCGACGACAGGCGTGCTCTCGTTGATCTCGCCGCCCTCGAGCCCCTGCGGCCTACGCCACGCCGCGAGGTCGAACACCCACTCGTGCAGGCGCATGCCGCCCACCCCGAGCGGGTTGTCGAGGTCCTGCGTCGGGCCGGCGACGAACCCGTCGAGTGACATCGCGATCGTGAGTCGGAGCTTGCTCATGTGCAACCTTCGGTCGTCGGTTCCTGCCAATGGCGCTCGTCCGTCCTCGCCAACCTAGACCGGCGCACCGACCGCCGCGCGGCTAGCCTGAACGGACCGGCTCCGACCACGGGAGGACGCCCGTGCCACGCCAGCGCTCCGCGCGACGCGCGTCCTTGCGCGCCACCGCCCTCGCCTGCGTGCTCCTCCTCGCGGCCTGCTCATCGGGCGGCGGGCCGCAGCCCCCAAGCCGGACGACGTCCGGCACGAGCGCGTCGCCGAGCGTGACGTCGACGCCGACCGAGACCCCGACCAAATCCCCGTCGAAGCCTCCGAGCAAGCCCACGTCCAGGCCGACGACGACGACCAAGCCGACGACCAAGCCCCGCCCGCCGACCCGGACCACGCCGCCGCCACTCGCCGGCTGGCCCCTCGAGCAGAAGGTCGGCCAGCTGTTCATGGTGGGCGTCGACGTCCACAACCTCGGCCACGACGCCTACGACGCGATCCGCGACCGCCACGTCGGCAACGTCTTCCTCGCGGGCCGCACGGAGGCCGGCCGGCAGCCGGTGCACAACCTCGTGACCTGGTACACCGGCCTCGTCTCCGCGAGGACCACGCACGGCACGCCGCTGTTCGTCGCGACCGACCAGGAGGGCGGCCAGGTCCAGGTGCTGCGTGGACCGGGCTTCTCGGACCTGCCGAACGCTCTCGACCAGGCCATCCTCGCGCCGGCCACGCTGCAGGCCAACGCGAAGACGTGGGGCACGGAGCTCGCGCTCGCCGGGGTGAACCTCGACCTCGCGCCCGTGATGGACCTCGTCCCGGGCACCGCCGCCGCCTCGAAGAATCCGCCGATCGTGGCCCTGAACCGCAACTACGGCTACACCCTCGACTCCGTCACCTCCCACGCGAACGCGTTCAGCGCCGGGCTTGAGTCCGCGGGCGTCGAGGTGAGCATCAAGCACTTCCCCGGACTCGGCAGGGTCAGCGCGAACACCGACACCTCGGCGGG
>NZ_DATCNW010000225.1:0-43758 GCF_036565025.1 Pengzhenrongella sp. | reverse complement strand
GAGAGCCAAGCGGCACCTCGAACTGGGTCAACGAATCTTCACGTGCTCGACCTGTGGCTTCACCGCGGGCCGGGACGTGAACGCTGCCAGGGTGATCCTGGCTGTGGCAGAACGGGGCCACACCAGTGTTGACGACGTAAGGCACCTGCTACCACCCTCCGGGTTGGTTGCGGTTGCGGTTTGAGCTGGAAATCCCCCGGATTCATCCATGGGGAACCGTTAAGAGGTGGTCTCTTTCGGTAGGTGGGGAAGCGCGGAACGGCGGTTCAGGAGACGACGGCGTTGACGGCGAGCACGCCGAACAGGCCCAGGATCGAGAGCACCGTCGTATACGTGGTGCGGGTCTTGATCGCGTCCATGACCGACAGCCCGAGGAACTCCTTGTACATCCAGAAGCCCGGGTCGTTCACGTGCGAGCAGGCGACCGAGCCGCAGGTCACCGCGAGCACCATGATCTCCGGGCTCACCGTGCCGGCGGTCACGAGCGGCAGCGCGATCCCGGCGGCGGTGACCACGGCCACGGTTGCCGAGCCCAGCGCGATCCGCATGATGGCGGCGATTGCCCACGCCAGGATGATCGGCGACACGTTCCAGCCGCTCGTCAGGACGTTGATGTAGTCGGTGATGCCGGCCTGGACCAGGACCTCCTTGAACGCACCGCCCGCGCCGATGACGACGATGATCATCGCCATCGCCTTCATCGAGTCGGCACAGGACTTCATGATCTCGTCGAGCGAGCGACCGACCCGCAGGCCGACCAGCCAGATCGCGAGCAGCAGGGAGATGAGCAGCGCGATCGGGGAGGAGCCGACGAAGTCGATGACGTTGCGCGCGGTGCTGTTCTTGCCCATGGTCATGTCCGCGGCAGCCGCGCCGCCGATCAGGACGACGGGGAGCAGCGCGACGAGGATCGACGTCGAGAAGCTCGGCATGTCCCGGTCCTCGAAGTGCTTCTCGCTGACCAGGCCCATCGGGATCGCCGGGTCGAGCCGCTTGATGAACGGCAGCCGCGGCCACACCAGGGCGACGGCGCCACCGATCGGGATCGCGATGAACAGGCCGTACAGGAGCGTCAGCCCCACCGAGGCGTGGAAGACGCCGGCGACGGCGGTCGGACCCGGGTGCGGGGGCAGGAAGCTGTGCATCGTGGACAGCGCGATGGCCAGCGGCAGGCCGACCCAGAGCAGCTTGAGGCGGGTCTGGCGCACGATCGTGAACACGAGCGGGACCAGCAGGACGAACGCGACCTCGAAGAACATCGTGATGCCGAGGCAGATGGCGGCGCAGATCATGGCGAGCTGGACGTGCTTGATGCCGAACTTGTCGAGCATCGTGGTGGCGATCCGCTGCGCCGCACCGGAGTCCGCCATCACCATGCCCAGCATTGCGCCGAAGCCGAGGACCAGGATCAGGTCGTCGAGCTGGCCGCCGATCCCGTCCGACATGGCGGAGGTGATGTCCGCCAGGGGCATCCCCTCGGCGAGGCCGACCAGGATCGCGACGATGATCAGTGAGATGAACCCGTTGAGCTTGAACTTGGTCATCAGGAGCAGCAGCACTGCTACTCCACAGGCAACGATGACGAGAGGCATGGTGGCTACTCTTTCTCGGCGAGGCCGGGGAGGTTGCCGATGTCGGCGATGACACCGGCGAGCTGTTCGCGCTTGTCCGGCGCGAGCTCTCGCGCGGGCGCGAGGCAGTAGCCGGCGTCGATGCCGGCCAGCCGGAGTCCTTCTTTGAGGACGACGGGGAAGGTCGCTCCGTCGAGCGCCTGACGCAGGGGCACCAGCGCGAACTGGAGCTCGAGGGACCGCTTGTAGTCGCCGGCGACGTAGGAGTTGTAGATCTCCGCCACGAGGCGGGGGGCGATGTTGGCCGTGCTCGCGATGGCGCCGGTCGCGCCATGGCACAGCCCCGAGTAGATGAGGGTGTCGCGACCGGCCAGGACGGCGTAGTCGTCGGGCGTGGTGCGCAGGTAGTCGAGCATCAGGCTCATGTCCCCGCTGGAGTCCTTGATCCCGATGATGTTGTCGACCGCGCTCAGGGTGCGGTTGGTCTCGGCGGTGATCTTCAGGTGGGTCTTTCCCTCGTTCCCGTAGAGCAGGACGGGCAGCTCGGTCGACGCCGCGATCGCGGTGAAGTGGTCGACGAGCTCGGACTGGGTGGGGGTCATGAAGTACGGGGTGAGCACCGACAGCGCCGAGACGCCCCCGATGTCGGCGACCATGCGGGCGGTGCGGATGCAGTCCCTGGTGGTGATCTCGCTCGCGCCGGCATAGAGCGGGACGCGCCTGTCGATGTGCTCGGCGGCGATCTCGACGACGCGCCGCTTCTGGGCGTCGTCGAGCCCGTAGATCTCGCCGCTGCTGCCCAGCACGAAGATGCCGTGCACCCCGCCCGCGATGGTGAAGTCGATGACGTCGCGCAGCGCCTGCTCCATGAGCTCGCCGCCGGCGTCGAGCGGGGTGACGACCGCGGGGATAACCCCGTGGGGTGTAAACATCGTTGTTGGTCCTCTCGCAGGGCTGTTGCTCACCGCTACATCGGCTACATTTGTAGACACCAGATGCATCTGTGTACGGACACTAGCGTGCCGAACGTCCTGCTGTCGCCGCAGGACGAACGTCGCGCCCCACTTTCAGGAGAAGACCCGTGGCCGATCCGGTTGCCGAGACCGACGAGACCGACGTTCGAGACGCCCCGGACGACACGGGCGTGAAGGAGGTCAAGTCCGCGGCGCGCACGATGGACGTGCTCGAGTTCCTCGCCTCGAGGTCGGGGGAGCCGTCCCGGCTGCGCGAGATCGCGACCGCGCTGGCGGCGCCCCGGTCCAGCACCTACGCGCTGCTGCGCACCCTGGTGAGCCGCGAGTGGGTGCGCACGGACATCTCCGGCAACTTCTACAGCCTCGGCCTGCGCGCGCTGCTTGTCGGCACCTCCTACCTCGACGCCGACGCGTACGTGCGGGTCGTGCGCCCGGTCCTGGCGCAGGTCACCGAATCGCTCGACGAGACCATGCACCTCGCGCGGCTGGACGGGACAGACGTCGTATACCTGGCCACCCAGGAGTCGCACCAGTACCTGCGAGCCAACTCCCGGGTCGGACGGCGACTGCCGGCGCATGCGACCAGCCTCGGCAAGGCGATCCTCGCGGAGCGCGACGAGGCGGCGGTCCCGGACGAGCTCGCGGCCCTGACGGCACGCACGATCACCGATCGCGGTGCCCTGCTGACCGATCTCGCGACCGTGCGGATGCGCGGGTACGCGATCGACGACGAGGAGAACACGATGGGCCTGCGCTGCTTCGGCTTCGCGCTGCACTACACCGACCCGGTGAGCGACGCCTTCAGCTGCTCGGTGCCCCTGGCGCGCCTGACCCCCGAGCGCGAGCGGCAGATCGTCGAGACGATGCAGGCCGCGCGGCGGCAGATCGAGGCGTTGGCCCCGCCTCGCGGCAGGTTCTGACCACCGCACGCGCCAGTGGGCGTCTACAAGTGTGTTGGTTGGCTATTGAGCACCGCCGACCGCTTCACCACCCCCGAGCACCGCATCACCGCGGTGCACGTCACGCCGATCGCCTTCCGCGACCCGCCATTGCTGAACGCCGTCGGCGTCCATGAGCGCTTCGCGCTGCGCACGATCGTCGAGGTGGTCACGGACTCGGGGCTCAGCGGCCTCGGCGAGTCCTACGGCGACGCGCCGCACCTCGAGCGCCTGCGGCGGGCGGCCCGCGGCCTGATCGGCCTGGACATCTTCGACCTGCACGCCATGATGCGCCGCGTGGAGAGCTCGCTGCGGACCGACAGCGGCCTCGGCGGGCACGGCATGGGCGGGATGGTCACGACCACCCGGACCGCCGACCGGGTCTTCTCCCCGTTCGAGGTCGCCGCGCTCGACCTCCAGGGCAAGGCCATCGGCCGCCCGGTGAGCGACCTGCTCGGTGGCGCGGTCCGCAGCTCGGTCGACTTCAGCGCGTACCTGTTCTACAAGTGGGCCGCCCACCCTGGCCAGGACGACGACGTCTGGGGCGCGGCGCTCGACGCCGACGGCCTGGTCCGCCAGGCCCGCACCATGGTCGACGAGTTCGGCTTCGGCGCGATCAAGCTCAAGGGCGGGGTGTTCGGGCCGCAGGAGGAGATCGCCGCGATCAAGGCGCTGCGCCAGGCCTTCCCCGACCTCCCGCTGCGCCTCGACCCGAACGCCGCCTGGTCGGTCGAGACGTCGATCAAGGTCGGCCAGGAGCTCGAGGGCATCGTGGAGTACCTCGAGGACCCGACCGAGGGGATCGACCCGATGGCGGCCGTCGCGCGCGCGGTGCCGATGCCGCTCGCGACCAACATGTGCGTGGTCTCCTTCGACGACGTCGAGCCTGCCGTCACCGCCGGCGCCGTCGGCGTCATCCTGTCCGACCTGCACTTCTGGGGCGGGCTGCGTCGCTCGCAGTCGCTGGCAACCGTGTGCGAGACCTTCGGGCTCGGCCTGTCCATGCACTCGAACTCCCACCTGGGCATCAGCCTGGCCGCGATGACGCACCTGGCCGCGGCCACCCCCAAGCTCGACTACGCATGCGACACGCACTGGCCGTGGAAGGACCCCGCCGAGGACGTCATCGTCCCGGGCGTGCTCGAGTTCAAGGCCGGCGCCGTCGCCGTGCCGACCGGTCCGGGCCTCGGCGTGGAGCTGGACCGGGACGCGCTGGGGCGGCTGCACGAGCAGTACCTGAGCTGCGGGCTGCGCCTGCGGGACGACACCGGGTACATGAAGACGATCGACCCGGAGTACGAGGTGGTCGCGCCGCGGTGGTGACCGGGCGCAGTCGCTGAGCGGGCATCGCGGGGGTGAGCGGGCATCGCGGGTGCGGGTGATCATCTCGCCACCCGATGTTCACCCCGCCGTCGTGCGGGCGACCGGCGGACGGCGATTGCGCTGCCTAGCGTCGGGGGAGACGACACAGCGTCTTGCCACCGAGGAGGCCCATGACGGCCCGACGAATCACCGTGGTTGCCGAGCGGGTCGTGGTCGCCGTGTTCTGCCTCGTGGCGCTGGCGTCCTGCGCCGGGACGGTCTCGCCCGGCTCGCCCGGCCACGCGGGCGGCAGTCCGGACGTCGTGGCCGCCGCGGCGATCGCGCTCGAGGCTCCGAGGTCGGAGCCGGCACCGGCCCTGTCGGTCGGGGCAACGGTGCCCGCGGGCACCGTTGCCCTCCCGACGGGGGCGTTCAGCGACCGGCTTCGGCTGCGGGACGTGACGATCACCGGGCACGCGGTCACCGCTCGCCTGGACGTGGCGAGCGACGTGCGCGAGCTGATCGACCTCGAGGTCCGGGCCGACTTCTACGACGCGGACGGCAGGTTCTTGTCGAGCAACCGGCAGATCTTCCGGGCCCGGGACGCCGAGATGTTCCACACCACCTCCGGCGTCGTCGGGCTGCCGATCTCGGTGCCGGGACCCGCGACGGGGGCGCGCAGCGCGGTGCTGAGCGTCCCCGTGCTGGTGAACGGGCAGCGCGCCTAGACCCGGCCTGCGACCACGGCGTCGGGCGTGGTCAGGGAGTTGTCGCCGTAGCGCTCGAGCTCGATCTGCTCGAGCGACTTCCCCTGGGTGCGCGGCGCCCACACGCCGTGGAACGCCTGCGCCCCGACGCCGGCTGCGACACCCCAGCTGACGGCGAACAGGATGAGCACCGGCATGGTGGCCTCGACGTAGACCAGCAGGAGCCAGGCGAAGATCCCCAGCGCGGCGCCGATGATGTACAGCAGGCGGCGGCTGTACCGGTCCGCGAGCTTCATGAAGCCGAAGTACGTCGAGGCGACCGTGCAGCCCCAGAGCAGGACCTGCAGCAGGTTCTGCTCGATCGGACTCTCGACGCCGGCCGACGCGTACACCCGCGGCATGAAGATGCCCATCTGGCCGGCGACGACGTTCCAGAAGGCGTAGACGCCGAACAGGAACACCATGGCCTTGACGTTGGCCTTCTTGGCGAAGGAACCCGATGGTCGGGCCCATCGACCACGCGAACTGGGCCGACCCGATGTGGGCCGCGCGCTTGCCCGCGGGCGCGTTCTCGGCGATGTAGGTCCAGGACGCCGGGATGCCGGCGCCCACCGCGATGCCGGTCACGGTTGTCGAACCCGAACTCCTTCTGCCACAGGCCCAGGCTCGTCGCGATCGCGATGATCGATCCGGCCTCGATGTAGTTGGACATCGCGACGGAGATCGTGGCTTTCCAACCGGTGGTGATCTTGGCGCCAACTCGCATGGCAATAGACTCGTTTGTCTGCGTAATGGATTACTTCGGTCGCGCGGAAACCGCGCGGCGTGTGAAATACGTCGTGGTGCGGACCGCTGGTGGTGCGGGACTACGTCGTCCGTTCCACCACGCGCGCGTCGTAGCGCACGGGTGTGAAGGTGCGCGCGACGAGCGAGCGCAAGTTCTCCAGGCTGCCGCTCACCAGGCCCTGGGAGCGCGCCTGGATGAGCACGTTGCCGATCGCGGTGGCCTCGACCGGTCCGGCGAGCACCGGCAGGCCTGTTCGGTCGGCCGTCAGCTGGCACAGCAGCGCGTTCTGCGAGCCGCCGCCGACGACGTGCACGGTACGGATCGCCTGCCCCGAGAGTTCGCCCGCCTGCTGCAGGGCGCGGGCATACGCGGCGGCGAGGCTCTCCACGATCCACCGGACGACCTCGACGGGCGTGCGCGGGACCGGCAGCCCTCGTTCGGCGCAGAGCTCGGCGATCCGGGCTGGCATGTCGCCCGGGGCGAGGAAACGCGGGTCGTCGACGTCGAACACCGGCACGGGACCGGGTACCTGCGCGGCCGCGGCGAGCAGCGCGGGCAGGTCCGACGGCGTCCCGGCTCGTTCCCAGGTGCGCAGCGACTCGCTCAGCAGCCACAGCCCCATGACGTTGCGCAGGAACCGCACCCGCCCGTCGACGCCTCCCTCGTTCGTGAAGTTCGCCAGTCGGCTCGCCTCGCTCAGCACGGGCTGGTCGAGCTCCACCCCGACGAGCGACCAGGTGCCCGACGAGATGTACGCGCAGTCGGGCGAGGTCATCGGCACCGCGACCACCGCCGACGCCGTGTCGTGCGACCCCACCGCGACGACCTCGAGCCGAGCCGGCGCGCCGATCTCGTCCGCGACGCCGGCGAGGAGTGGGCCGACCGTGCTCCCCGGGTCGACGAGCTCGGCGAACAGTGTCCGGGGCAGGCCGAGCCTCGTGATCAGGTCGGCGTCCCAGTCGCCGGTCGCCTGGTCGAGCAGGCCGGTGGTCGAGGCGTTCGTCCGCTCGGCGACCTGCCGGCCGGTGAGCCAGTAGGTGATCAGGTCGGGGATGAGCAGCATCGAGTCGGCCGGCTCGAGGGCGCCGGCGAGGCGGTCCGCGGCGAGCTGGTAGAGCGTGTTGAACGGGAGGAGCTGCAGACCGTTGCGCGCGTAGAGCTGCTCGGGCGGTACCAGGGCGTGGGTGGCCCGGACGCCGTCGGCCGTGCGCTCGTCGCGGTAGTGGTACGGGTTGGCGATCATCCGCGTCCCGCTCAGCAGCGCGTAGTCCACCGCCCAGGAGTCGACCGCGACACTGCGCAGCGTGGGTGCCTCGCGGACCGCGGCGCGCAGCCCGGCGAGCACGTTGCGGTGCAGGTCGAGGATGTCCCAGTGCAGGCCGTCGATGGTGCGCACCGGGTTGTTCGCGAACCGAGCGACCGGGTGCACGCTGAGCTCGTTCGGTCCGACCCGGCCCAGCATCACCCGCCCGCTGGAGGCGCCGAGGTCGACCGCCGCGACCGTACCCGCAACGCTCACCTAGGCTCCCCAGCCGGACTGGGTGCCGCCGACGCGCTCCTCGGCGATCTGCTTGCCGTAGCCCGAGGCGGCGTAGGCGGCCATCGGGTCGGCCGGCAGGCCGCGGGTCTCGCGCCAGGCGGCGAGGTCCGCGCGGACGTCGGTGTAGAAGGCGTCCATCAGGATGCCGTTCGCGCCCATCACGTCGTGCGAATTCTGCGCCTCGGTGAGCGCGCCGGTGTCGACGGACAAGGCGCGGGCCGTCATCTCCTGCACGTTGAGCACGGAGCGGATCTGGCCGGGGAGCTTGTCCTCGACGTTGTGGCACTGGTCGAGCATGAACGAGACCGGGCTGTCCGGACCGTAGCCGCCGCCGCGGATGACCTCGTACAGGATGCGGAACAGCTGGAACGGGTCGGCGGCGCCCACGATCAGGTCGTCGTCGGCGTAGAAGCGGGAGTTGAAGTCGAAGGAGCCGAGCTTTCCCAGGCGCAGCAGCTGGGCGACGATGAACTCGATGTTCGTGCCGGGGGCGTGGTGGCCGGTGTCCAGGCAGACCATGGCCTTGTCGCCGAGTGCGCTGACCTGGGCGTAGGAGGTTCCCCAGTCCGGGACGTCGGTGTGATAGAAGGCCGGCTCGAAGAACTTGTATTCCAGCACGAGCCGCTGGCTTGTGCGCAGGCGCGCGTAGATCTGCGCGAGGGAGCCCGCGAGGCGGTCCTGGCGGCCGCGGATGTCGCCCTGGCCGGGGTAGTTGGTGCCGTCCGCGAGCCAGATCTTCAGGTCCTGCGAGCCGGTCGCGTCCATGATGTCGAGGCACTCGAGGTGGTGGTCGATCGCCTTGCGGCGCACGGCCTCCTCGACGTGCGTCAAGGACCCGAACTTGTAGGCCTCGTCCTGGAAGGTGTTGGAGTTCACCGTGCCCAAGCGCAGACCGAGGTTGGCCGCGTACGTGCTCAGGGCGCCGTAGTCGTCCACCTTGTCCCAGGGGATGTGCAGCGCGACCGACGGCGCGAGCCCGGTCAGCTCGTGGACCTTCGCCGCGTCGGAGATCTTCTCCTGGATGGTGCGTGGGGTGCCGGGGGTGGTCCAGACCCTGAACCGGGTGCCTGCGTTGCCGAAAGCCCAGGAGGGGAGCTCGATCTGCTGGCTCTCCAGCCGGGTGAGAACCTCAGCGCTGATGCTCACGAGCCGCTTCTTTCTGTCGATGCCGCGTCCATCGCGGCGAGCTGGTCCTCAAGGTTGAAGACCTCGGTCAGTTGCGCGAATCCCTCGTCCGGGGCGCCGTCCAGATCCACGAAGAAGTCGCCCATCTCGGCCTGCCAGCGGGCGTTCACCTCGGTGGCAGCCATGCCTGCCTGGGCCCGGATCAGGTCATCGGTCTCGAGGTAGCCGATCAGCAGGCCGTCGTCGCGCACGAACAGGGAGTAGTTGTGCCAGCCGGTGGCCGCCAGGGCTCGCAGCATCTCGGGCCACACCGCCGCGTGACGGGCGCGGTACTCGGTGAGGCGCCCGGGCTTGACCTGAAGCTGGAAGCAGACGCGTTGCCGGTCGGCGCCGGGCGCGTTGGTGGTCGTCATGGGGCTGTCCGCACCTCCTCGTTGAGTACTGAATCGTTTCAAGCGATTGATCGGAGAGTAGGACCAGGCTGCTCGGGAAGTCAAGCCTTCGCCGGAGTGCTCAGCGAACCCTCGCTACGAACGCGCGGCCTGAGCTCATCGGGGGATCGAGGCTGTCTGGTGGCGGGGACCGGGCGAATGCATAGTTTTCTGGACGAAAGATGCTAGACCTACGCAAATCATGAAGAACCGGTCATTACCCCCAAAAAGGACACGACAGCTTCGCCTGCCCAGACGAAGCGATCGGGCCGCGCGTGGGTCGGGACGAATGTCCCTGCCGGGCAGCGATCGGGTGCACCAGACTGGCTGAAACGATTCAAATTGTGATCACCCACGAGGGGACTTCCGATGACCGAGGTCATGAGCAGAGCGTCAAAGGCTGTGCGCGACGAGATCATGTACTACTGCCTCGAGTCGGTGAAGAACGGCTTGAACTTCAACACCCAGGGCAACATCAGTGTTCGGATACCCGAGCACGAGGCGATCGTCATCACCCCGAGCGACGTGCGCTACGACGCGATGGCCCCCGAGGACATGATCGTCGTCGGCTACGACGGCGCCGTCCTGGAGACCGGGGAGCGCGATGCCTCCTGGCTGCCGTCCACGGAGCTGCCGGTGCACCTCGCGGCCTACCGTCGCCGGCCCGACGCGGCCGCCATCGTGCACACCGAGTCCACCTTCGTGAACGTGCTCGGCGCACTGGGCCGCACGATCGACCCGATCCTGCTCAACATGGTGCTCTACGCCAAGGGCCCGGTGCCGATCATGCCGTTCGAGTTCAGCACCAACGCCGCGTTCGGCGAGCGCAGCGCCGCGCTCATGGGCGACGACGTGTTCGCCGTCGTCTGGGCGAACCACGGGCTGCTCGCGGTCGGCACCTCGCTCAAGCTCGCGTTCAAGGTCGCCGTCGCGGTCGAGGAGAACGCCGAGGTGCTCTACCACGCGCAGCTTGCAGGCACGCCGAACCTGCTCGTCTACGGCGACATCGACGTGCCGGCGGGCACCCGGCTGCCGTGACCTGCGTGCTGGACCCGTCCAGCCAGCACTGATTCATAGGGGAGTCTTTCCATGGTGGTCAACCGAATGATCGGCGAACCAGACCTCGTACTTCGGGCGGGGGGCGATCGCGAGCATCCCGGGCGAGCTGTCCAGGCGTGGCTTCACGAAGGCGCTCGTGGTCACCGACCGCGTCCTCGTCGCGGCCGGCGTCGCGCGCCGGGTGACCGCCCTGCTGGACGACGCCGGCTTCGCGTACGACATCTACGACGATGTGATGCCGAACCCGACCATCGAGGCCGTGCAGGCCGGGGTCGCGGCGTTCGGCCTGTCGGGGGCCGACTGCCTGGTCGCGATCGGCGGCGGCTCGCCCCAGGACACCTGCAAGGCGATCGGGATCATCGTCGCCAACCCCGAGTTCTCCGACGTACGGAGCCTGGAACGGGTCGCCGACACCCAGAACCCGTCGGTGCCGATCATCGGGGTGCCCACCACTGCCGGCACCGCCGCGGAGGTGACGATCAACTACGTCATCACGGACTCGCGCAAGTTCGTGTGCGTCGACCCGCTCGGCATCCCGGTGGTGGCGGTCGTGGACGCCGACATGATGGCCGGCATGCCCGCCGCGCTCAAGGTCGCGACCGGGATGGACGCCCTGACCCACGCGATCGAGGGCTACACGACCAAGGGCGCCTGGGAGCTGACCGATGCCCTGCACCTCAAGGCGATCGAGATCATCGCCGACTCGTTGCCCGGTTCGGCGCGCGGCGACGAAGCGGCGGGGGAGCGGATGGCGCTCGGGCAGTACGTCGCCGGCATGGGCTTCTCCAACGTCGGCCTCGGCCTGGTGCACGCGATGGCGCACCCCCTGGGGGCCTACTACGACGCCGCGCACGGCGTGGCGAACGCGATCCTCCTGCCGCACGTGATGGCGTTCAACGCCGAGGCGACAGGGGAGAAGTTCCGCGAGATCGCCCGGGCCATGGGCGTCGCCAGGACCGAGGAGATGACCATCGACCGGGCTCGCGAGGCGGCAGTCCGGGCGGTCGCCCAGCTGGCCAGCAGCCTGGGTACCTCCGCATCGTTGAGCGACCTCGGCGCGAGCAAGGACGACATCCCGGCCTTGGCCGCGGCCGCGCTCGCCGCCGTCTGCGCCGCCGGCAACCCCCGCGAGGCGACCCTGGACGACGTCACCGACCTCTACACCGCAGCGTTCTAGCCCGCCGGCCCCGGCCGGCCCCGGGTTTCGGAAGAATCTGCGCGCGCCGCGCACAGATCCTTCCGAAACCCGGTCGATCACCGGAGTCGGGTCCGGTTTTGGTCGGGATTTGTCCGATTTTCGAGCAAGTCCCGACCAAAAACGGACCCGTCACCGTGGAGCGAGGCCGAACCGTGCGGTCGCCGCCGCTGATCGGTCCGAATACGTGGATGGCGGCCGGCGACTGTCGTCGAAATGGGAGTTGTTGTCCTTCGCCGGCCAAAAATGCGACAACAACTCCTATCTCGCGCGTCGAGTTGCCGAGAAGTGAGTAGAGGAGGGGCTGTTCAAGCGGCCCTTCGGGCGGGTGGTGCGCGCGAGGAGATGGTGCGACAAGCCGTCGCGCGCATTTCCTTCCGAGCCGGACCGAGCTCGGCGCCACGCTGCCCGCTCGGAGTTGCCGGCCTTGCTCGTCGCCGGAGCGCCTCGGTAGATCTTGGCTGGTTGTGCTCCTCGGGGAGGGGCAAAACGCGCTGTTCGGCCCGATGTACCCCAAACCTACGCAAATCAGTTAGAACCGGTCATTACCACCACAACGGACACGGCAGCTTCGCCAGCCCGGACAAGCGGGTCGGGACCCGCGCGGCGCGCGAAACACAGCAAGTCGTGAATGGGTGCGCAGCGCACGAGTGGGAGTCCCGGAGCAGCGATGACGTCCGCCCCCACCCGGAGCCTCGCGCTACGGACACGGGCGGTTTGCGGGTCGGGTTGACTCGATTCATAATTAGGCTCATGGTCTCGGTGAGCGTTCGCGATGTCGCATCCCTGGCGGGGGTCTCGGTCGGCACGGTCTCCAACGTGCTCAACCGACCGGACAAGGTCTCGGCCGAGTCAGTCGCCCGTGTGCAGGCCGCGATCGTGGACCTCGGCTACGTGCGCAACGATGCCGCCCGGCAGCTCCGCGCGGGTCGCAGCCGGAGCATCGGCCTGGTGGTGCTCGACGTCGCAAACCCGTTCTTCACCGACGTCGCCCGTGGCGCCGAGGACCGCGCGGCGGAGGAGCACCTCACCGTGCTGCTCGGCAACAGCGACCAGAACACCTCCCGTGAGAGCGCGTACCTCGACCTGTTCGAGGAGCAGCGCGTGCACGGAGTGCTGATCTCACCGCTGGGCGACACCGTCGAGCGGCTCGAGCGGCTGCGCAAGCACGGCATCCCGACGGTCCTTGTGGACCGGGAAACCCCCGACCGCAGCTTCTCGTCCGTCGCGGTCGACGACGTCGCCGGGGGACACCTGGCCGCGGAGCACCTCGCCTCGGTGGGGCGGACCCGGATCGCGTTCGTCGGCGGTCCGAGCAGCATCCGCCAGGTGGCCGATCGGCTCGAGGGCGCGCGCCGGGCCGTCGCCGAGCATCCCGGGGTGACCCTGGAGGTCTGGAACACCGACGCGCTGTCCGTGCTGGCGGGACGCGCGGTCGGCGAGCAGATCCGTGACCGCCCCGCCGCCGAGCGCCCGGATGCGGTGTTCGCCGCGAACGACCTCCTCGCCATCGGCGTGCTGCAGGCCTTGAACATGTTCGGCGACGTGCACGTGCCGAACGACATCGCGCTCATCGGCTACGACGACATCGCGTTCGCGGCAGCCGCCGTCGTCCCGCTGTCGTCGGTCCGCCAGCCGAGCGCGCTGATCGGGTACACCGCCGTCGACCTGCTCCTGCGCGAAGCGGCCGAGGGCGACGGATTCCCGCGCGAGCAGATCGTGTTCCAGCCCGAGCTCGTGATCCGGGCTTCGACCGGTGGGGCTGCCGAGCGCATCAGCCGCCCGTGAACGCCCCGCCCGACGCCGTCCCCGACGCGCCACTCGACCGGGCCCCGCTCGCCGACCCGCGCGCGGTGATCCAGGGACCGGGCTACCGGTTCACCGTGCTCACCAGCCGGCTCGTGCGGCTGGAACGCAGCGCGGACGACACGTTCACCGACCGGCCCACCCAGCTCGTCGTCCGCCGCCGGTTCGACGTGCCGCAGTTCACGCTCGAGGAGACCGCCGACCGGCTGGACCTGCGGACCGAGCATCTGCACGTGCGCTACGACAAGGGCCCGTTCAGCGGCGCGGGACTGTCGGTCTCGATGCGCACCCGTGCCCAGGGCTCCCACCGCACCACCTGGCACCACGGCGACTCGACAGCGACCCCGGGGGGCCGCCCGGCGAACCTCGGCGGCACGACCAGGACCCTCGACGACGTCGACGGCGCCGTGCCGCTGGAGCCGGGACTGCTCTCGCAGACCGGGTACGCCGTCGTCGACGACTCCCGATCGCTCGAGCTGACCGAGGACGGCTGGGTCGCCCCGCGCGCGGGCACGCAGGAGGACCTGTACTTCTTCGGGTACGGACAGGACTACTCCGCCGCCCTGCGGGACTTCTTCCGGCTCACCGGGCCCAGCCCGATGCTGCCGCGCTGGGCGCTGGGCAACTGGTGGAGCCGGTACCACCGCTACTCGGCGCCGGAGTACCTCGCGCTGCTGGACCGGTTCGAGCGCGAGGCATCCCGTTCTCGGTCGCGGTCCTCGACATGGACTGGCACCAGGTCGACATCGACCCCGCCCTCGGCAACGGCTGGACCGGGTACACCTGGGACCGCACGCTGTTCGCGGACCCGGCGGGTTTCCTCGCCGACCTGCACTCCCGAGACCTGCACGTCACCCTCAACGTGCACCCGGCCGACGGCGTGCGCCGCCACGAGGACGCCTACGCCGACGTCGCCCGCGACCTCGGGCTGGACCCGGAGACCGGGCTCGAGATCGCGTTCGACATCTCCTCCGCGGAGTTCACCGAGGCCTACCTCAGCCGCCTGCACCATCCGCACGAGCGGATCGGGGTCGACTTCTGGTGGCTCGACTGGCAGTCCGGGACCAACACCCGGGTGCCCGGCCTCGACCCGCTGTGGATGCTCAATCACGTGCACTACCAGGACTCCGCGCGCCGCGGGCGGCGCCCGCTGATCCTGTCCCGCTACGCCGGGCTCGGCAGCCACCGCTACCCGGTCGGCTTCTCCGGCGACACCATCAGCACCTGGGGCTCGCTGGACTTCCAGCCGTACTTCACCGCGACCGCCGCGAACGTCGGCTACTTCTGGTGGAGCCACGACATCGGCGGCCATCTCGGCGGCAGCAAGGACAACGAGCTCGCGACGCGCTGGTACCAGCTCGGCGCGCTCTCACCCATCAACCGGCTGCACTCCTCGAGCAGCGACTTCAGCTCCAAGGAACCGTGGCGGTTCGGGCCGGAGGCGGAGCGGATCATGATCCGCTTCCTGCGGCTGCGCCACCAGCTCGTGCCCTACCTGTACTCGGCGATGTGGGTCTCGCACACCGACGCGGTCGCCCCGGTTCGTCCGATGTACCACGACCACCCGAGCGAACCCGCGGCCTACTCGGTGCCCAACCAGTACCTGCTCGGGCCCGACCTGCTCGTCGCGCCGATCACGACCCCGCGCGACCACCGCACGCACCTGGGACAGGTGACCGCGTGGCTCCCCGAGGGCACCTGGTTCGACCTGTTCAGCGGTCGCCGGTACGACGGCGGTCGCCGGCTGACCCTGCACCGAACCCTGGCCGAGCTGCCGGTGCTGGCGCGCGCCGGTGCCGTGCTGCCGCTCGCCGCGGACCCGCTGGCCGACGTCGCGGCGAACCCGGAGGCGCTCGTGCTTCTCGTCATCCCGGGGGCCGACGGCGGCTGCACCCTGCTCGAGGACGACGGTCGGGGCGGTGCCACGGTCGCGGACCGCCAGCAGACCGCGATCACGTTCACCTGGAGCCCGCGCAGCACCGGGTCCGGCGGTGCCGATACCGAGGCCGACGCCGTGCTCACCCTCGCCCCGCCGACCGGACCGGGCGTCGCCACCGTGCGCACCCTGACCCTCGAGCTCGTCGGGGTCGACTCCGTGCGCCGCGTCGTGGTCGTGACCGGGGAGCGTGCGCAGGCGGCGCACCTGGACCCGGACGACGGCACGGGCCGCCGCGAGGTGGAGCTCGGCACCCTCGACCTGTCCGCCGGGGTGCAGGTGCGCCTCGAGGGCGTGCGCCTCGTCCCGCCCGACGTCGGCGCCGCGGCCTTCGCCCTGCTCGACGAGGCCGAGATCGGCTACGACCTCAAGGCCCAGGTGATGGAGATGGTCGGTGCGCTGTCCGGACGTGCGCTGCTCTCCGCGCTGCACACGCTCGAACTGCCCGGGAACCTCTACGGGGCGCTGCTGGAGATCGTCTCCGCGACCGCCGGCTGAGCCTCGGACCAGGCCTCGATCTGCTCGCAGGCTGTCGTCAGCATCGCCAGGGACTCCGCGCGGTTCACCCTGGCCAGCAGCATCGCGCTCATCGAGAACGAGGCGAGCGTGCGCGCGCGCGCGTCGAGCCTCGCCTCGGCGGCGCCGGCGCCGACCGAAGCCGCCGCGAGCGCTCCGCGGAGCGCGCCGGTGAGCTCGGCCCGATACTCGTCGACCACCTCCCGTGCGGAGCTGTCGTACCCGGCGAGCCCGGTCGCGGCGCCGACGAGCAGGCAGCCGCGTCGCGGTGAGTCGTCCGCCAGGCCGGCGATGGCGGCGCTCAGGCCCTCGAAGTACGCGAGCAGGGCGCCGCCGTCGGGCAGGGGGTCGGCCAGCACCTGCAGCCGCGGCCGGATGACTTCGAGGAGGTAGTCGTTCACGGCGGCGTCGAAGAGCCCGCGCTTGCTCCCGAACGCGTGGTAGAGGCTGGACCGGTTGATCCCGGTCGCCGCCTCGAGATCGGACACGGACGCACTTTCGTAGCCCTTGTCCCAGAACACGTCGCGCGCCGCCCGCACCACGACGGCGCTGTCGAACGTCTGGACCCGGCCCATGCCGCTCCTCCTGTGGTTCGGTACCTGCTCGCTCGAACCTATAGTGAAACGACCAGTTTAGAAACTCGGCGTCGAGAGAGCAGCTCAGCGGGGGGCGGGCGTCCGTGGTCCGGCCATCCGAATCCCCTCGTGGTCCGGCGACCGCGCGCCACGGCCTATAGTGAAACGATCAGTTCACAAAACGAGCAGAGGAACCCACCCATGTCAGCGCCGGTCGTCAGCACCCAGATCCAGCTCGTGAAGCGTCCCGTCGGATGGCCCGTCGCCGCCGACTTCGCCGTCGCGCAGGTCGAGCTCGGCGAGCCCGGCCCTGGCCAGGTCCGCGTGCTCAACGAGTTCGTCTCGGTCGACCCGTACATGCGTGCCCGGATGAACGACGTGAAGTCGTACGTCCCGCCGTTCGCGCTCGGCGAGACGATGACCGGGGGAGCGGTCGGCCGGGTCGTCGCGAGCGCCGCGGAGGGCTTCGCGGTGGGCGACGTCGTCCTGCACCAGTTCGGCTGGCGCGACCTCGCCCAGGAGGACGCCGCGGGCTTCCGGGTGATCCCCGAAATCCCGGGCGTGCCGCTCTCCGCGAACCTCGGCGTGCTCGGCATGACGGCGCTGACCGCGTACGCCGGGCTGCTCGAGGTCGCGCAGATGCAGCCGGGTGACACGGTGTTCGTCTCGGGTGCGGCCGGTGCGGTCGGCTCGATGGTCGGGCAGATCGCCCGGCTCAAGGGCGCGGGGCGGGTCATCGGCTCGGCCGGCTCGGCCGAGAAGGTCGCGCTGCTGACCGAGCGGTACGGCTTCGACGCGGCCTTCAACTACAAGGACGGCCCGGTGGCCCCGCAGCTCGCTGCCGCGGCACCGGACGGGATCGACGTCTACTTCGACAACGTCGGCGGGGACCACCTCGAGGCCGCGCTCGACTCCTTCAACGCCGGCGGCCGCGCCGCGTTGTGCGGCGCGATCGCGCAGTACAACAGCACCGAGCCGGTGGTCGGTCCGCGGAACCTGACCAACGTGATCGGGCGCGGCCTCACCCTCAAGGGCTTCATCGTGAGCAACTACACCCACCTCTACCCGGCGTTCTCCGCCGAGATGGCCGGCTGGTTCACCTCGGGCGACGTCGTCTATGACGAGACCGTCGTCGATGGCATCGAGAACGCGGTCGAGGCGTTGTTGGGCGTCATGCGCGGTGCGAACACCGGCAAGATGGTCGTGCGCACGACGGCGCCGGTCGCCGCGAACCTGAGCTGAAGGGGATCCCTGTGACGTCCGCACTCTTCGTCGTGAGCGCCGCCGACCGGTGGACGCTCAACGACGGCACCACCCACCCGACCGGGTTCTGGGCCGAGGAGCTCGCCGAGCCGCACCGGCTGTTCCGTGCGGCCGGCTGGCAGATCACGATCGCCACGCCCGGCGGGGTGGCGCCGACCGTCGACGCCGGCAGCCTCTCCGAGCGGGCAGCCGGGGGAGTCGAGCGCGCGGGCGTGCTCACCGCCTACCTCGCCTCGATCGCTGCCGAGCTCGACCGCCCGCGGTCCCTCGACGACATCGACGTCCGGGACTACGACGTCGTGTTCTATCCCGGTGGGCACGCGCCGATGGAGGACCTCGCCGTTGACGAGACCTCCGGGCGCCTGCTCACCGCGGCGCTCGACGCCGGGATCGTTCTGGGCGTGCTGTGCCACGCCCCCGCCGCGCTCCTGGCCGCCCGCCGCGCGGACGGCTCGTGGCCGTTCGCCGGCTACCGCCTGACGAGCTTCACGGACGCCGAGGAGCGCCTCGGCGGCCTGGCCGACAAGGCGCCGTGGCTCGTGCAGGGCCGGCTGGTCGAGCTCGGGGCCGACTTCGTCGAGGGTCCGCCGTTCGCCCCGCACCTCGAGGTGGACCGCACGCTGTACACGGGTCAGAACCCTGCCTCGTCCGGGATGCTCGCGACCGCGATCATCGACGCGCTCGCCGTCGCGGCGTAATTCGCGGCGTCACAGGAGGCAATCGTGTTCGACGACGTCCCGGTGGTCGCGGCGGTGTTCGCGGTGGTCGCGGCCATCATCCACGGCTACATCTTCGTCATGGAGAGCATCTTGTGGACGACCCCGCGGGTTCGCGCGACGTTCGGGGTCGCGTCGGCGCAGGAGGCGCAGACCACCCGGGCGCTTGCGTTCAACCAGGGCTGGTACAACCTGTTCCTCGCGATCGGGACCGTCACGGGAATCGTCCTGGCGACGTCGGGCGACGTCGCGGTGCGCGGCGCCGGGGTGGGGATCCTGCTGCTCGCGACCGGCTCGATGGTCGCCGCCGCCCTCGTGCTCGTGGTCAGCAACCCCCGGATGGCCCGGGCCGCCGCGGTGCAGGGCCTCGCGCCGCTCGTCGCCGTCGTCCTCACCCTCACGATGCGCTGACCGTCGAGGGCGCGCTCACCCGCGGCTGCAGCACCCCGATGGCGCGGCAGACCAGATAGATCACGAACGAGATCGTGGTCACGTACGGGCTGATCGGGATGCTGCCGCCGAGGGCGAGCAGGATCCCACCGACGCTCGAGACGACGGCGAACAGGACGCTCAGTACCGGCATCAGGACGGGTGAGGCCGTGATCCGCGCCGCGGCCGCGGCCGGGGTGATGAGCAGGGAGAGCACCAGCAGGGCTCCGACGACTTGGACCGCCATGGCGACGGAGAGTCCGAGGGCGAGGGTGAACACCACGGACAGGGCCCGGACCGGGATGCCGCGCGCGGCCGCGACGTCGGGATCGATGCTCGCGAAGGTGAGCGGTCGCCACACGAGGACGAGCGCCGCCAGGACCACCACAGCGGTGCCCACGAGCCAGCCGAGCTGGGGGTCGTCGACCGCGACGATCTGGCCGGTGAGCAGGCCGAACTTGTTCGAGGCCCGTCCCTTGTACAGCGCGAGGAAGAGCACGCCGAGGCCGAGCCCGAACGGCATCAGCACGCCGATGATGGAGCTGCGGTCCCGCCCGCGGGCACCGAGGACCCCGATCAGCACCGCGGCCACGAGCGAGCCCACGATCGAGCCGATCGCGACGTTGACCGACAGCAGCAGGGCCGCCGCGGCGCCCGCGAAGGACAGCTCGCTGATCCCGTGTACCGCGAACGCGAGGTCCCGGCTGAGCACGAAGACCCCCACGACGCCCCCGACGAGCCCGAGCACGGCGCCGGCGACGAGCGAGTTGTGCACCAGCGCGAGCAGCTCGGCGTAGTTCGCGAAGCCGCCGGTCATGACGCGAGCTCCTCGGCGTGGTGCTCCGAGCCGACGGCTCCGACGATGACGATCCGGTCGCGCAGGCGCAGCACGTCTACGTCCGTCTCGTACAGGGCTGACAACGATCCGGACGCGAGCCGCCGCGAGCTCTTCACTCGCGCGATGCGGATCGGCCGCGACCACATCGCGTCGACCATCTACACCATCGCGTTCGCGTACGCCGGTGCCTCGCTGCCGGTGCTGCTGCTCGTCGAGGTCTACCAGTTGCCGCTGATGCAGACGCTCACCAGCGGCGAGTTCGCCGGAGAGATCGTGCGGACCCTGGTCGGGTCGATCGGCCTGGTGCTCGCCATCCCGCTGACCACGGCGATCGCGGCCCTGGTCGTCACCTCGGAGCCGGTCCCGACGCGCCGCCGGCACCGTGCGGTCGAGGCCGCCGCCCACGTCCACTGATACGCACCGACGCGCCCGGACACCTACGCGGTCAGGCGCTCACCGAAGGTGATGATGGCCCGATGACTGATGGTCACGCCCACGGCCCGGCGCCACGAGCCTCACGCCGGGTTCGCATTCTCCTCGTGGCGGCGCTGCTGCCCGTGCTGCTCGCGACGGTCTTCGGTGCGATAGCGCTGTGGCCGTCGGGGGACCCGGTCGTCGGCACCGTCCCGATCACCGGCGGTACCAGCCACTTCGTCCGCGCGGAGGTCACCGGGTTCCCCAAGGGTGGCATCGGCGACGGCATCACCGGCGTGACCGCCCGCCTCGAGCAGGGCGGCAAGGCGATCCTGGTCCAGGTCCCGCCGGAACAGCTCGCCGCCAGGATGGCGAACGGCAGCCGGATCAAGGTCATGTACATCCCCGAGGCGGCGGCATACGGGAGCCCGTACGTCTTCGTGGACTACGTGCGGACGATCCCGATCGCGGTCCTCGCGATCTTCTACGCGGTCCTCGTGGTCGCCGTCGCGCGCTGGCGTGGGCTCGCGGCGATGGTCGGCCTCGGCGTCGCGCTGGCCGGCATCGTGGTCTTCACGCTCCCTGCCCTGCTCGCCGGATCCAACGCACTCGCCGTCGGCCTGGTCACGGCATCGGGCGTGATGTTCGTCGTGCTCTACCTCGCCCACGGCTTCTCCGCCCGCACGACGACGGCCCTGCTCGGCACCGTCATCGGGCTCGCGATTACCGGTGCGATCGGCGCCTGGGCGTCGGGGGCCGCGAACCTCACCGGCCTGAGCGACGAGGTCACCCTCCAATTGCCGTCCTACGCGCCCGACATCGATCTGCGGGGCGTCGTGCTGTGCGGGCTCATCCTGGCCGGCCTCGGCGTGCTGAACGACGTCACGATCACCCAGTCCTCCGCGGTCTGGGAGCTGCGGTCGGCGAACCCCTCGGCGAGCCGCCGCGTGCTCTTCGGGCGCGCCATGCGAATCGGTCGTGACCACATCGCCTCGACCGTGTACACGATCGCGTTCGCGTATGTCGGCGCGTCGCTGCCGCTGCTCCTGATGGTGGCGCTGCTCGACAACTCGTTCGTCGACACGATCACCAGCGGGGGGATCGCGGAAGAGGTCGTTCGCACCCTGGTCGGGTCGATCGGGCTCGTGCTGGCGATCCCGATCACCACAGCCGTCGCTGTACTGGTCGTGAGCGCCGACCACCCCGCGGCCGACCACCCCGCTGCCGCGGACGGTGTCCGGACACCGGCGACGGAGCCCATAGTCTCGGGCGCATGAAGACTCGCAGACTCGGCACGTCCGGCCTGGCCGTCTCCGTCGTGGGACTCGGCGGCAACAACCTGGGCCGCCCGGGAACCGCGACCGAGTCGGCGGAGGGTGCCACCGCGCTCGTGCATGCGGCCATCGACGCCGGGATCACGCTGTTCGACACGGCCGACGTGTACGGGGCGACGCCCGGGCTGAGCGAGGAGCTGCTCGGTCGAGCCCTGGGCACCAGGCGCGACGACGTCGTGGTGGCGACGAAGTTCGGCATGGACATGCGCGGCGCGAACGGGCCGGACTACGGTGCCCGCGGGTCGCGCCGGTACATCATCACGGCCGTCGAGGCCTCGCTGCGGCGGTTGGGCACGGAGTGGATCGACCTCTACCAGTTCCACACCCCGGACCCGCTCACCCCGATCGGAGAGACCCTCGCCGCGCTGGACACGCTCGTCCAGTCGGGGAAGGTCCGCTACGTCGGTCACTCGAACCGCGCGGGCTGGCAGATCGCCGAGGCCGAGTTCATCGCCCGCATCAGTGGTCACACCCGGTTCATCTCGGCGCAGAACCACTACAACCTTCTCGACCGCCGCGCCGAGCTCGAGGTCGTTCCGGCGGCGCTCGCCTACGGGTTGGGGCTGCTGCCGTACTTCCCGCTGGCGAATGGTCTGCTCACCGGCAAGTACAGCGCAGGAACCGCCCCGGCCGGGAGCCGACTCACGCATTCGCGCACCCAGCTGCTCGAGCAGGCGGACTTCGGGCAGCTCGGCCGGTTCGGCGACTTCGCCAAGGCGCGCGAGCTCACCGAGGTGGAGGTCGCCTTCTCGTGGTTGGCGAGCCGGCCCACCGTCGCCAGCGTGATCGCCGGCGCGACCACGCCCGAGCAGGTTCGGCAGAATGCACGGGCGGCGGACTGGGAGCCGACCGTCGCCGATCTGGCGGAGCTCGACGAGATCTTTCCCCAGGCGGCGAAGGTCGCCTTGTTCTGAACCACGACTGCCGCGCGCGACCTGCGCAACGGTCGTACGCTGCCGAACATGGCGAAGACCTCGAAGGCCCCCAAGACGACGGTCGCCGAGCGGGTTCCGAAGAAGCTCTATGAGAAAGAGCTGTTCGCGCTGCAGGGCGAGCTGGTCACGATGCAGGAGTGGGTGCGGACCGAGGGCAAGCGCGTGGTCGTGATCTTCGAGGGACGCGATGCCGCAGGCAAGGGCAGCACCATCAAGCGGGTCACGCAGTACCTCAACCCGCGCGTCGCACGGATCGCGGCGCTGCCGGCGCCCAGCGACCGTGAGCGTACGCAGTGGTATTTCCAGCGGTACGTCGCCCAGCTGCCGGCGGCCGGCGAGATCGTGCTCTTCGACCGTTCCTGGTACAACAGGGCCGGCGTCGAGATGGTCATGGGCTACTGCACCAATGACGAGTACCACCGCTTCTTGCATCAGTGCCCGATCTTCGAGCGGATGCTCGTCGAGGAGGGCGTTGTGCTCCTCAAATATTGGTTCTCGGTGAGCGACGCCGAGCAGGAGGTCCGGTTCAAGTCTCGGCTCGAGGACCCGATGCGGCGCTGGAAGCTCTCGCCGATGGACCTGCAGTCGATCAGTCGCTGGGAGGACTACTCCCGGGCGAAGGACCAGATGATGGTCCACACTGACATCCCCGAGGCGCCCTGGTGGGTCGTGGAGAGCGACGACAAGCGGCGCGCCCGGCTGAACATGATCAAGCACCTGCTGTCGACCGTGGACTTCCACGAGGTCCAGCGGCTCCCGATCAAGCTCCCGCACCGCCCGCCGTCGGCGGGCTACGTGCGTCCGCCGCGCGACACCCAGAAGTACGTGCCGGACTACGCGCAGACCCTGCACTGACGTCGGGGGAGGAGCGTGCCGGATCGTCGCCCCGTACCGGCGCTCTGTGCAGGGCTCTGTGCAGCGAAACTGCCCCAGGGGTACACATTCGCTGCACAGAGCGGTGCACAGACGTCGCGGGTCCGGTACCCGGTTCTTCCTGGACGCTCAGAACGGTGCGCCGCGCGCCGATAGGAGGTGCGAACGGTGCCTACGCCACCGTCCTAGCCCAGGAGGGGTGTCCGGTGCGGTTGAGCGTGCGCGTGAGTTTCCGCGCGGGGGCCGCGTGGGCGATGGGTCTGCTTCTGGCGGCCTATCTCGGGGGGCTCGCGCTGCATGGCAGCACGCTGAACCCGGTCGTGGACGACTGGCTGGGGATCCTGACCATGTGGGTGCCCGCCGCGGTGTGCTGGCTGGCCGTCGCCAGAATGGGATTCGCGCGCCGCGAGGCGCTGCTCGCCGCGGCTGCCCTGACGTCGTTCGCCGCGGGGAATACCTACTACGTCGGGTCCTTGAGCGGCGGGATGTCACTGCCCTTCCCGTCCCCGGCGGACGTGGGGTACTTGCTGTTCTACCCGCTGATGCTGGCCGCCGCGGCGGTGGCGGTTCGCCGCCAAGCGCGAGGGTCGGCGTCGTCGGTGTGGTGGGACTGCGCAGTGGGGTCGCTCGGCGCGGCCGCCGGGCTCGCCGTCCTGCTCAACCCCGTGCTGGAGTCTGCCCTGGCGGGCGCACCGTCCCTGGTCACTGTGGTGGCGATCGCCTACCCGGCGTTCGACCTGCTGCTGGTCGCCGCCGTCGCCGGGGCCGTCGCGCTGCGGGACGTGCGGCTGCGCACCTGGTGGGGCCTGCTCGTCGTCGGTCTGCTCGTCTTCACCGCGACGGATGTCGTCTACGCCCTTCAAGTGACCGCCGAGAGCTACGTGGTCGGTACGCCGCTGGACGCGGGATGGCCGATCGGGCTCGCCCTGGTGGCACTGTGGGTCGACGGTGCCGAGCGGCGCGACGGACCGGCGAACCACCGCCCCGGCGAGCCCGCCCGCACGATGGCCCGGGCGCCGTTGTTGGTGGTGCCGGTGGGAGCCACCGCCGCCGCCCTGGGGGTCTTGCTGATGGCCGCGCGAACCCGGCTGTCGATGTTGGCGGTGGTGCTGGCGGGGGTGACGCTGCTCGCAGCGGCGGCCCGCACCCAGGTCGCGTTCGGCCAGCTCGCGACCATGGCTGACCTGCGCCGGCACGAAGCCACGACCGACCCCTTGACCGGGCTACCCAACCGCCGGGCCCTCGCGACCGCCGCGGACGATCGGCTCGCCGACCCCCGTCGCCCGCACGCCCTGCTCCTGCTGGACCTGGACAAGTTCAAGGACGTCAACGACTCCCTCGGCCACCACGTCGGGGACCTGCTCCTGGTCCGGGTCGGCGTTCGCCTGCGCGCCCAGCTCGCTCCCGGCGACCTACTCGCCCGCCTCGGCGGGGACGAGTTCGCGATCCTGGTCCCGGATGCCGGTCCGGATGAGGCCGGCGTCGTCGCCGCCCGGCTGCGCGCCGCGCTCGCCAAGACGTTCACCCTGGACGACATCGCCCTGCACTGCGCCGTCAGCATCGGCATCGCACTGTTCCCCGACGACGGCGCCGGACTGTCCACCCTGCTGCGCAAGGCGGACATCGCCATGTACAAGGCCAAGAGCACCGGCGACGGTTACCACGTGTACGGCACCGGCGATGACACCGACGTCGCCGCCCGCCTTCGAACCACGGGCGAGCTGCACTCCGCGCTCACCACCGGGCAGCTCGTGCTGCACTACCAACCCAAGATCGACCTGCCCACCGGGCAGGTCCGCGGTGTGGAAGCCCTGGTCCGCTGGAACCACCCCACCCGCGGCCTGCTCTACCTCGACGCGTTCCTCACCCTGGTCGAGGAGGCGGGGCTGATGCCGGCCATGACCCGCGTCGTGCTGGCCACCGCCCTCGACCAGGCAGCCAGCTGGCACACCAGCGGCCGCCACCTGACCGTCGCCGTCAACCTGTCCGCCTCGTGCCTGGTCGACGCCAACCTGCCCGACCAGGTCGTCGCCATGCTCGCCGATCGCGGTATCCCACCGCGGGCCCTGCAGCTGGAGATCACCGAGAAGTTCCTGATGGCCGACCTCGACCGCGCCCGGACCATCCTCACCCAGCTGCGCGAAGCCGGCGTGCAGATCTCCATCGACGACTTCGGCACCGGGTACTCGTCGCTGTCCTACCTGCGCGACCTCCCCGTCGACGAGCTCAAGCTCGACCGGTCCTTCATCGTCCCCATGACCGGTGACGCCCGCGCCGCCGCCCTGGTCGCCTCCACCATCGACCTCGCCCACTCGCTCGACCTGCGCATGGTCGCCGAGGGCGTGGATACCCAGGACGCCTACACCGCGCTCAAGGACCTCGGCTGCGACCAGGCCCAGGGGTACCACATGTGCCGACCCATCCCCGCCGCCGACCTCGACCACTGGCTGCGGACCCGGTCGGCCGGCGAGACCCACGCCGGCCTCCCCCATCCGAGGACCTCACCCCACATCCGCAAGACGGTGGCGTGACGCGCGGAGCCCGGCAACACCCTGCACCGCACACCGACGCCCGTCCCGCGACGTCCGAGCGCACTCCTTGTGACCAAGGTCCCTAGCCTGGACACCCACCCGGACCGACCGTGGAGATGGACAGTGCAGGAGGCTTCGATGGTCGAGCAGTCGCGGCATCTCGTTCGTCAGGTGCGGTCCGTGGCCGCGGATCTCCCGCTGTTTCTCACCGCACCGCTGTTCCGCTCGTGGCACTGCCGGTGGGGGCCACGTCCGCGGAGCTGGCTGCGTCCATGCCCGGCGACGACCTCGTGAGCGGCGCGCAGTACCGCTGCACCCGCGCCGTCACGATCGACGCGCCGCCCGACGCCGTGTGGCCGTGGCTCGTTCAGGTCGGCTGCCGCCGCGCCGGCTTCTACAGCAACGACCTGCTCGACAATCTCGCCCGGCCGAGCGCGCGCGTCGTCGTGCCTGAGCTGCAGGAACTGCACCCGGGGGCAGTGGGTACCGATGTCGCCGAGCCCGTCGGATCTCACGGCGTTCAAGGTCGCCGCGTTCGAGGTGAACCGGTGGCTGCTTTGGCGCAAGCCGGACAGCACCTGGGTGTGGCGCATGACGGAGCTGCCCGACGGGCGGACCCGCCTCGTCACCCGGGTTCGCGCGCTGCACGACTGGCGCCGGCCGGTCACCGCTCTGGTCGCGGTGCTCGGGATGGAGTGCGGCGACTTCGCGATGATGCGCAGGATGCTGCTCGGCATCAAGGCGCGTGCCGAGCAGCTCGCGATCCAGGAGGTGTTCGGGGACGGCAGGGACGCGGCGAAGCACGAGTGAGGGCCACCCGGCAGAACGAGGCAGACTGCCCTCGTGGCCGACGATCCGATCCTGCGCCTGCTCGCCGACCCGCCCGACCTCCCGGTGCGCGCCGGCCTTGCCGCGCTGGCCGACGCCGTCCGCACCCGCGGCACCGCGGTGCTGCAGGCACCGCCCGGCACCGGCAAGACCACCCTCGTGCCGCCCGCCCTCGCGGCGCTGGTGACCGGCCGCGTCGTGGTGACCCAGCCGCGCCGCATCGCGGTGCGGGCCGCGGCGCGGCGGCTCGCGCAGCTGCTCGGTGAGCCGGTCGGGCGCAGCGTCGGGTACGCCGTCCGCGGTGAGCGTCGCAGCGGACCGGCCACCAGGATCGAGATCGTCACCACCGGCGTCCTGCTGCGCCGGCTGCAGCGCGACCCGGAGCTGCCGGGGGTCGACGCCGTCGTGCTGGACGAGGTGCACGAACGGCACCTGGACGCCGACCTGGCGCTCGCCCTGCTCGTCGACGTGCGCGCCAACCTGCGCGAGGACCTCACGCTCGTGGCGATGTCCGCCACCATCGAGGCCGAGCGCACCGCCGCGCTGCTCGGCGGGGGAGCCGCCGCCCCGGTGATCGCGGTCGAGGGCTCGCTGCATCCGGTGACCGAGGTCTGGTGCCCGATGCCGCCACGCGTCAAGCGGACCGACGACCGCGGCGTCACCCCCCAGTTCCTGGACCACGTCGCCGCGTGCGTCCGGCGGGCCCTGGCGGAGCACGACGGCGACGTGCTGGTCTTCCTGCCCGGCGCGGGGGAGGTGAACGGCACGGTCAGGCGCCTCGCCGGCGTCGACGCCGACGTCCGTCCCCTGCACGGGCGGCTGTCCCACCGCGAGCAGGACCTCGCCCTGACGCCCGGGGCCCGACGCCGGGTCGTGGTCTCCACCGCGGTGGCCGAGTCCTCGCTCACCGTCCCCGGTGTGCGGGTCGTGGTCGACGCCGGCCTCGCGCGCCAGCCGCGCACCGACCACCGCCGCGGGCTGGCCGGGCTGGTGACGGTCGGCGTGAGCCGGGCGGGCGCCACCCAGCGCGCGGGCCGGGCCGGCCGCGAGGGGCCGGGCGCCGTCTACCGCTGCTGGTCACCCGCGGAGCACGCGCGGCTGACCGAGCACCCCGATCCCGAGATCGCGACGGCCGACCTCACCGCGTTCGCCCTCGACCTGGCCTGCTGGGGGAGCCCCGACGGTTCCGGCCTGGCGCTGATGGACCAGCCGCCGCAGGGCGCGATGGCGGCGGCCCACGACACGCTCGTCGGGCTCGGCGCGGTCTCCCCGGACGGCACGGTGACCGCGCGTGGTGCCGCGATCGCCCGGATCGGCGCCGACCCCCGGCTCGCCCGCGCGCTGCTGGACGGGGCGGCCGCCGTCGGGCCCAGACGCGCCGCGGAGATCGTCGCGCTGCTCTCGGACGACATCCGCACCCCCGGCGGCGACCTGGTGGCCGCCCTGCGCGGCATGCGGCGCGGCGGCCCCGAGGCCGCCAGCTGGCTCGCACAGGCGAAGCGGCTGCAGAGCGACCTGCCGGCCGGTCGCCGCGGCGCCCGCGAGGGGGACCTCACGGACGACCTCGCCGTCGGGCTGGTCGTCGCGCTCGCGCACCCCGACCGGATCGCCCGGCGACGGCCGAGCGGGAAGGCATACCTGATGACCTCGGGCACCGGCGCGGCGCTGCCCGCCGAGGGCTCCGCGCTGATCGGACTGCCCTGGCTGGCCATCGCGGACGCCGACCGCGGCGCCGGACGCCGGGACGCGACCGTGCGGTCGGCCGCGCCGCTCGACGAGGACCTCGCCATCGAGGCGGCGCCGTCGCTGCTGCGCGAGGAGGAGCGCGTCGCGTGGGTCGACGGCCAGGTCGTCGCCCGGCGCACGACCTGGCTCGGCGCGATCGAGCTGTCCTCGGCACCCCTGACGAACCCGTCCCGCACGCTCGTCGCCGCCGCGCTGCGCGACGGGCTGGACAGCGGGGGACTCACGCTGCTGCCCTGGACCGAGGCCGCCACCGGCCTGCGCCGGCGCCTGGCGTTCCTGCACGCCACCTTCGGACCGCCGTGGCCGGACATGTCCGACGGCGCGCTGCTCGACGGCCTCGACACCTGGCTCGGGGAGGACCTGGCCCGGATCCGCGGCGCACGCGACCTCCAGCGGATCAACGTCACGGCCGCGTTGCGTCGCCTGCTCCCGTGGCCGGAGGCCGGCCGGCTGGACGAGCTCGCGCCCGAGCGGGTCGCCGTCCCGAGCGGCACCAGCGTGCGCATCGACTATGACGCCGACCAGCCCGTGCTCGCGGTGCGCGTCCAGGAGGTCTTCGGCTGGCGCAGCACCCCGCGGATCGCGGCGGGCCGGGTCCCGCTGCTGCTGCACCTGCTGTCCCCGGCGCGTCGTCCGGCGGCGGTGACGGCCGACCTCGAGTCGTTCTGGCGCACCGGCTACCCGCAGGTGCGGGCCGAGCTGCGGCGCCGGTACCCGAAACACTCGTGGCCCGACGACCCGCTCACGGCGGTGGCTGTCCGCGGCGCCCGCCGACCTGCGACGTAGCGCGGCCGGGCAACCAGTCCCTACAGTGTCGGCGACGGAACCGGTGTCAGCACCGCCATCGGGATTTCGCGCTCGACCTTCACCTGGTACTTGGCGAAGGACGGGCCGACCTCGATCACCGCCCGGTCGGTGTGGCGCAGGTTCCGGAACCACCGCGGATCGTCCCGGCTGCCGGCGCCGGATCCGGTCACCACGTAGCGGCCGCCGTCCTCGAAGTACGAGATCGGCGTGGTTCACGCGACCCCCGTCGTCCGACCGGGAACCGTGAGCAGCAGCACGTGCAGTCCGGCCATCGATCCCATCACCCGCCCGCCGCTCGCGCGGTAGACGCGATTCATCATCGCTGTAGAGCCATGTCTCAGCCGCATGCGCACAGAAATCATGTCAGCTCCCGGTCAGTAGAGACCTCCAGCCTAGGGAGAACGGCTACTTCGTGAGCACCAGGGCGATCTCGGGAATCGCCTCGAGGTACCCCGCGAGCAGCTCGCGCGCCACGGTCACCGAGTCGACCAGCGGGTGCAGCGCGAACGCCTTGAGCGCCTCGTCGCGCGATCCCGTGAAGGCCGCCGCGATCGAGTGCCGTTCGACGGCCTTGACCTGCTGCATGAGCCCGAGCTCGTCGAGCGACGGCTGGGCCGTCGTCTGGGGGTGCACCCCGTTGGCATCGACCGTCGTCGGCACCTCGACGACGGCGTCCGCGGGCAGGCCCTGGATCGTGGTGCCGTTGCGCACGTTGAGGATCATGGTCGTGCGCTCGTTGCGCGCGATCGCGCCCATCACGCCGAGCGCGACCCCCGCATAGCCCTGCTGGCTCGGGTCCGGCTCGTGCTCGCGCGTGCCGGAGGGAGCGCCCTGCTCCCCGCCGATGGCCTCGGCCATGTAGCTCGCGCTGCGCTCGTTGACGGTCTTGGTCCACAGCGCGGCCGCGCCGGGCCCGCCGCGAGCACGTTGTCGAAGAACTCGCCCTGCGTCCTGGCGAGGAAGTCCCCGCGGGTCATCGCCGAGCTGAGGATCGTGCGCACCGCGTCGCGGTTGAAGTAGTAGTAGTAGAGGTACTCGTTCGGGATGGCGCCCAGCGTGCGGATCCAGTCGGTCCCGAAGACCTGCGCCTCCTCCATCAGCGCCAACTTGTCGTCGTCGGCCAGGAGCTGGGGGAGCACGTCGACGCCGTCGTACATCACGCGGCGCATCCAGCCGAGGTGGTTCAGCCCGACGTAGTCCATCTGTATGCGCGTGTGGTCGAGCCCGAGCACGCCCGCGACCCGGCGCCCGAGGCCCGACGGCGTGTCGCAGATGCCGAGCACCCGGTCGCCCAGCACGGACTGCATGGCTTCGGTGATGATGCCGGCCGGGTTGGTGAAGTTCATCAGGTACGCCTGCGGTGCGAGGTCGCGGACCAGGCGCGCGACCTCCATCATGACCGGCAGCGTGCGCAGCGCGTAAGCGAGCCCGCCCGGCCCCGTCGTCTCCTGGCCGAGCACGCCCAGGTCGAGCGCCACGTGCTCGTCGCAACGCCGGCCCTCGACGCCGCCCACCCGGATCGCCGCGAAGATGAAGTCGCTGCCCTCGATGGCGGCCGGCAGCGACCTGATCGGCACCACGCGCGGAGCGTCCTCGAAGCCGACGGCGAGCTGCGACAGGATCAGGGTCATCGCCTCGAGCCGGTGGGCGTCGATGTCGTAGAGCACGACCTCGGTGACGCGCGGGAAGCCGTGGTCGCGCAGGAGTGCCTGGTAGACGTACGGCGTGCGGAATCCGCCGCCGCCGAGGATGCAGAGCTTCATGCGACTATCACCTTCCCGCCGGCTTCCCGGCAGATGTTGAGGGTCTGATCGTTCGCGCCCGCGGTCGTGATGACCACGTCGACGTCGGCCAGGGAACACAGGCGCAGGGCCCCGGTGCCGGGGAACTTGGCCTCCGACGCGAGCAGCACGACCCGGTCGGCGGCGTCGATCATGGACGCCTTGATGGGCGCCTCGACCGCCATGTCGTCCACGACGTGACCCGACGGGCGCACGCCGGTGCAGCTGAGGAACACGATGTCGGCGCTGACCTGGGTGAGCGCGAGCTCGGTCAGGGAACCGACCAGGGTGCGGTAGTTGCGGCGCAGCACCCCGCCGAGCATGACCAGGCGGACGGCGGTGTCGTCGCGCAACTCGTCCAGCACGGCGAGGTTGCTCGTGATCACGGTGACCGGGCGCCCGCGTAGCTCGCGAGCGAGGAACGGGGTCGTGGTGCCGATGTCCAGGATCACCACTGCCTCGTCCTCGACGAGCTCGGCGGCACGCACCGCGATCGCTCGCTTGAGCTCGAGGTGCGTGGTGTCCTCGAACGCGCGCTCGACCTGTGCGACGTCGCCGGCCTCGATGATCGTCTTGCGCGGCCGCAGGATCGCGCCGCCGTAGGTGCGCGTGAGCTCGCCGTTGCGGTCCAGGATGTCCAGGTCGCGCCGGATGGTGGACTCGCTCACCTCCAGCACCTGCGCGAGATCCCGCACCGACGCCGCGCCGCCGGAGCGCAGCGCGCGCACGATTCGGTCCTGTCGCTCCCTGAGGATCATCTTTGACAGCCTACGGGAAGAAGTGAAAGAGTCTGCGTTTCTTGGGGTGGAGTTTCGTCGAAGAAGTCCAAACTTTACACATTGGCATCATCTGGGACGCGAGTTGGTGACAGAAACTGCGCATACTGGCACCAGGCGCCTGCGAGACTGACCGCAAGAGGCGCAAACTGGGTCGTCCACAGACCATCGGAGTGTCGTGACCGCTGACTTGTCCGAACCGGCCGCCGCCGCGCACCTCGACCTGTTGTTCTCCGGGGCGGTGTTCTGCGACCTGGTGTTCTCGGGTGTCCCGGCCCTCGAGCCGGGTGCGGAGGTCTACGCCGATGCCTTCACGCTCACCCCGGGTGGCGCAGCCAATCGTGCGGTGGCCGGCTCGCGGCTCGGTGCGCGCACGGCGCTGCTCTCCGAGCTCGGCGACGACGCGCTCGGCGCGCGCATCGACGCCATCCTGTCGGCCGAGCCGGACCTCGACCTGCGCTGGCTGCGGCGCATCCCCGGTTACCAGAGCCCCGTCAGTGTGTGCCTCACCGGGCGCCACGAACGCAGCTTCATCACCTACGTGGAGGACGCCGCCCCGCTCGAGTGGCCGCTGGACGCCCCGACCGTCGGCGCGACCCACGTCGGCCTCCAGGGCGAGCTTCCCGAGTGGGTCGCGAGGCTGCGCTCGCACGGCACCACGATCTTCGCCGGGGTCGGCTGGGACTCGAGCGGCGAGTGGTCGAAGTCGGTGCTCCGCCGCCTGGACGAGGTCGACGTCTTCGTCCCGAACGACCTCGAGGCCATGCGCTACACCCAGGCCGAGAGCGCGCAGGACGCCGCGCGCGAGCTCGGCCGGTACGTCGAGCTCGCCGTCGTGACCCGCGGTTCGCGCGGCGTCGTGGCCTACCAGCGGGCGACCGACGAGCTCATCGAGGTGCCCTCGATCGTCGTCGAGTCGGTCGATCCGACCGGCGCCGGGGACGTGTTCGTCGCCTCGCTGATGGCCGCCGAGCGCTTCGACTGGTTGCTCGCCGAGCGCCTGCGGTTCGCCAGCCTGAGCGCGTCGCTCTCGGTGCGAACGCTCGGCGGCGCGGCGAGCGCGCCCAGGCCGAAGGACATCGCCTACTTCTTGACCACCGAACGACCCGAGGGCGACTGGTCCGCGATCCAGGACTGGGCCACTACCCAGGTTTCCAACGAGGAGAACCCATGAGCAGCACCTCCACGAAGACGACGGCCGCGATCGGTGCGGCCTTCGCGGTCGCCCTCGCGCTGACCGCCTGCGCGCCGGGTGGGTCGAGCAGCGGGGCCGCGACGTAGGCGGGGCCGGTCTCGAAGGACGTCAAGGGCGCGGGCGACGTGACCCTGACGGTCTGGGACCAGAACACCGACGGCGGCATCGACAAGGCGCAGGACCAGCTGAACAGATCCCCGCGCTGACGACCATGATCCTGCTGGTCTCGATGTGGACGTGGAACGAGTTCCTGATCCCGCTGATCATGGTCTCGGGGGAGGGGCTGCGCACGGCGCCCCTCGGGCTGGCGTTCTTCCAGGGCCGGAACATCACCGAGTGCTCCCTGCTCTCGGCCGCCGGCACGATCGTCGCCCTGCCGATCGTGGTCCTGTACTTCTTCCTCCAGCGCCGCTTCATCAACGGAATGCTCAACGGAATCTCCACCCGCTGACCCGCCCCCCAACTCGGGCGGGGGTCAGGTTGGGGGGAGGTGGTCGCCTTGGACCGCTTGGATGTCCAGCTCGACCTTCAGGGTGGCGCCGATGGCGGTGATGCCGGCCTGGATGATCTGGTTGTAGCTCATCGCGTAGTCGTCGCGGCGCAGCTCGGTGGTGGCGCGGAACGCGGCGCGCATGCCGCCCCAGGGGTCGGGGCCGGTGCCGAGGTAGGTGAGGTCGAGGTCGACCGGGCGGGTGACGGCGCGCATGGTGAGCTCGCCGTGCACGGTCCACCGGCCGGGCGCCGCCCGCTCGAGGCTCGTGCTGCGGTAGGCGAGCCGGGGGTTGGCGCCCGAGTCGAGGAAGTCCGCCGAGCGCAGGTGCCCGTCGCGGGTGGCGTTGCCGGTGTCGATCGAGGCGGCCTCGATGACCGCGTGCACCGAGGAGTCCAGCTCGTTCCCGGCGATCTGGAGCTGCCCGCTGAAGTCACCGAACCGCCCGTGCACGCTGGACAGCCCGAGGTGCTGGGCGACGGCGGCGACGCTCGAGTGGACCGGGTCGATCGTCCAGGGTCCCGGCGGCGGGAGCGCGGTCGCGGCCGTCTGGGTGAGCACGAGCGTGCCAAGGTCGGCGCCCGCCGCGGTCACGACGGCGGTCAGCGCGATCGGGCGATAGCCGATCGCGGTGACGATCACCGTGTACGGGCCGAACGGCAGGTCCCCGGTCTGGACCGCACCGTCGCCGTCGGCCGCCTGGCGCAGCACCTGGCGGCCGGTCATGTCGGTGAGGGTGAGCACGGCGTGCGGCAGGGCCCAGCCGTCGGTGGTCCGCACCTGGGTGCGCAGCCCACCGGTGAGGGTGGTCACACGCCTCCCTCGGGGTGGCCGAGCTCGACGTCGAAGCCCTGGACGCCGCGGCCGTCGAGGGTGACGGCGGTGGCGACCGGCGGGTAGCCGCTCGTGATCAGGGAGTACTCGCCGGCGTCGAGGTCGGTGAACGCGTAGGCGCCGTCCGACCCGGTGGTGGCGGTGCCGACGACGTTCCCGGCGGCGTCCAGCAGGGTCACCCGGGCGTCCGGGAACGGCCGGTGGTCGGTCGCGGTGCGGGCCACGCCCTCCAGCTGGGCGCCCGACTTGAGCGCGATCTCCACGTGGGTGGTGCCGATCCCGCCGACCTCGACGAGCTGGGCGGTGGGCCGGTAGCCGGCAGCGTTGACCGCGACCGTGAAGTCACCGGTCGTCAGGTCGGAGAACGCGAACGCGCCGTTCCCCGCGGTCTTCCCGGTGGCCTGGACCTCCCCGCGGACGTCGGCGACGACGACCAGGGCGCCCTCGATCGGAAGGGTGTCCGCGGCGCTGGTGACGACTCCCGCGAGCCCGCCGTGCCCGGCCAGCACGACGTCGAACGCGAGGGACTCCGGGCCGACGTCGACCGTGGCGGCCTGTGGCTGGTAGCCGTCGGCGGCCGCGATCAGGACGAACGAGCCCGCGCCCGGCGTCCGCAGGAGGTAGCTGCCGTCCCCGTGCGCGGCCGCCCGGCCGACCTGCTGCCCGGACAGCGAGATCAAGGTGAGCGTGGCGTTCGCCACGCCGCCACCCTCCGGGCCACGGACCTGACCGCTCACGGCCGGGCCGCCGTCGTCCGGGCGGGTACTGCTGACCGCGGCGAACGCGCGATCCGGTCGGGGCGCCGCGGAGGCCGCGCCCACCAGCGCGAGCTCGGGCTCCGGGACCACGGCCGGCTCGGCGTCCGCGTCGGGATCCGCGGAGCGGCCCGACAGCTGGGCGAGGCCGGGAGCGGTCCCGAGCGGAACCTCCCTGATGAACACGACAATCAGCACGGCGAGCACGGCGATCGGCGCCGCGTACAGATAGATGTCGCCGATGCCATGCCCGTAGGCGCCCTCCACGACCTCGCGGATCGGGGCCGGCAGGGTGGCGAGGTCCGGGATGGAACCATCGGTCGAGCCCGTGCTCGTGACGCCGATCCTTGCCATGCCCTCGGCCATGTAGTGCGTGATGCGGTGGCCGAGCAACGCGCCCAGCGCCGAAACGCCGACCGCACCGCCGAGCGAGCGGGCGAAGGAGATGAGCGCGCTGGCCGAGCCGAGGTCCTCGGGGGCCGCCTCGTTCTGCGACGCGAGGACCAGGTTCTGCATCGTCATGCCGACGCCGAGTCCGATCAGCGACATGAAGGTCGCCAGCTGCCAATACGGCGTGTCGGCCCGCATGGTGCCGAGCAGGCAGAGGCCAGCGGCCACCAGCATGGTGCCGGAGACGAGCCAGCCTTTCCAGCGGCCGGTCTTTGTGATGATCGAACCGGAGACCGTCGCGGCGATGGCCAGGCCGGCGATGAGCGGGATGGTCAGGACTCCGGACATCGTCGGGGACTCCCCACGGGCCAGCTGGAAGTACTGGCTCAGGAAGATCGTGCCGGCGAACATCCCGACCCCGACGAACAGCGACGCGAGTGCGGCCAGGCTGATGGTCCTGCTGCGGAACAGGTGCAGCGGGATGATCGGTTCGCTGGCCTTGGACTCCACCAGGACGAAGAGCAGGCCGAGCAGCACGGCGCCGCCGGTCATCGCCGCCGTCTGCCAGGACGCCCAGTCGAACTTGTCCCCGGCGAAGGTGACCCAGAGCAGCAGCAGGCTCACGGCGGCGGTGATGAGGAACGCGCCCGTCCAGTCGACCCTGACGTTCTTCTTGACGATCGGCAGCCACAACGTGCGCTGCACCACGATCAGCGCGATGACCGCGAACGGCACCATGGCGTAGAAGCACCAGCGCCAGCCGAGCCAGCTGGTGTCCACGATCGTGCCGCCGATGAGGGGCCCGGCGACGGTGGCGACGGCGATGGTCGCGCCGACGTAGCCGCTGTAGCGGCCGCGCTCCCGTGGGGCGATCATCGCGGCCATCACGATCTGCGCGAGGGCGATGAGGCCACCGGTACCGATGCCCTGCAACACCCGGAAGCCGATCAACGTCCCGGCGTTCTGCGAGAGGCCGGCCCCCACGGAGGCCACCACGAAGATCACCAGGGCGGTCTGCACCAGGACCTTCTTGCTGACCAGGTCCGCGAGCTTGCCCCACAGCGGCGTCGAGGCGGTCGTGGCGAGCAGGTCGGCCGCGATCACCCAGGTGTACGCGCTCTGCCCGGAGCCCAGGTCGGAGATGATTTTCGGCAGCGCGTTCGTGACGATCGTGGCCGAGAGCATCGCCACGAACATCCCGAGCAGCAGGCCGGTGAGCGCCTCGAGGATCTGCGCGTGGGACATCGGGGCGTGGCCCGTCGGGGTCCGGTTCGGTTGCGCGTGGGTTCCGCGCGCACCGACAGCTGGGGAGGTCGTGCTCATCGCCATCTCACTCACTCTTGACGGTACGAATCTAATCAACATTCGTTGGTTAGGAACCTACAGCACTATTCGGCAAGTGTCGATTAGGGGTAGGTTGAACGGGTGATGCCGAGCAGAACAACGCCGAGTACGGCTACCGGGGGATCAGCGGAGACCGCTGCCGAGAGCGAGACGGTCAAGGTCGACCCGCGCTTCGTCCGCAGCCGCGCGCAGCTGCACGCCGCGGTCCTCGCGCTGGCCGCCGAACGGGCCCTCGCGGAGATCTCGATCAGTGACATCACGGACTGGGCGGGGGTCAACCGCGCCACCTTCTACCAGCACTATCGCGAGAAAGACGGCCTGCTGGCGGACGCGATGAACAGTGCGCTGACCCAGGAGCTCGGCCTGCTCAGGGCCGGCCGCGCCGCGCACGGCAGTGGCGATACGCCGGAATCCCAGCTGATCAGCTACTTCCGGCACATCGATCGGCACCGCGCGGTCTATCGCCGGGCGCTCGGCCCGCAGGGCAGTGCCCTGGTGATCACCCAGGTCCGCGAGAACCTGGAGGAGTCGGTCATCCGTGGAATGCGCCCTCCGATCGAGGACGACGTGCCGGTGTGGCTGCGGGCGGCCTTCCTCGCGGGGGCCCTGATGGGCATGGTGACCGCGTGGGTCCGCAGCGACAACGAGTACTCCCCGGAGGCAATCGGAGACGCCGCGCGACAGCTGCTCACCGAGGACCGGAGCCGGCTATCGCGAGCCGGGACCGACCCACCGGGGGAGTGATCGGTGCGGCGTCGCGCGGCCTGCGACGATGACACCGGCGCGCGATTGGCGGGCTCGTCGGTCGCACAGGTCGGGGGTTGCCGGGTGGCTGGATCGCGTCGGGTGGCGGCCTGGCCCTGAGCCACGGACGTGTTCTCCCACGCCAGCTGCGCCCCCCGCGTCCGTTACTTAGGCGGCTTCGTGGCTTGCGCCAAGACGCTCGAGACAATCAGATATCCAATTCCACAACCCGTGAACGTCAGGCCCAGGTCGGCCAGCCATCCCGTATCGATAAGTAGGCCGACGAGCATCGCGAGGAGACCGAAGGTACCAAGTATGAGTCCGGACTGAAATGTGGGATTCTTGAGCATTCATTTGTCCTTAGTCTGCTTGACTACAGATCAGTTCGGTGGCCACATACACGATGGCGGCAGCTACCGCACAAACGGCGAGTCCAACGCCGAGTGTTAGTTCGGCCATCATGCAAGCTCTTGAACCTCCCCGCGCCGGCGTAGGTCAGCGACCAACGTGATGAGGTCCCGCAGGGAGCGAGAGAGCCGGTCCAGGCCCCGGGTCAGGCCCGCTTCCGGCCGAAGTAGGCATTCGCCGCGGGTCGGAACATGAACACGCCCGCCGCGACCACCAACAACACTTGGACGACCTGGACGACGACACCGAGGCCCGAACTCGAGCCCATGGCGGCGACGGCGAGCGACCCGAGGACGGACAGGCTCACCCACACGGTGAGCACGATCCGCGCCCAGTTGCGGCCTGCCTTCATCTTGAACACGAGGAAGACCTGGATCCCGAGGCCGATGATCGCGCCCACGAGCGCACCGACGAGGCTCATCGTGATCGCCGACTTCGCCTGGGCCGAGGTGAGGCTGGGGTTCGCGTTCATCGCCTTCTGGATAGCGGCACCCTGGTCGGTTAGCGCGAAGACAAGGATCCCGCCCACCAGTCCGACGGCGAAGCTCGCGAACCACAGCCTGACCGACTTCTGCACGTCCGCCGGCGCGGGAAGTTTCGCCAGCTCCGGCGCGCCAGCGAACGGTGCGGACGTGCCCGGATAGTTTGTGGGGCGGGACATGGGATCTCCCTCAGTCGTGGCATCACGCGGCGTGCCCCCCAAAAGAACCTAACCACATGCGCTCGGAATGAACCTCAACGCGCAGTTCAGGGCGTATCAATCAACAAAGGTGCGCGCGGATGGGGGCGAGTTGCTCCATCGGTTCGCTGCAGGAGCAGGGAGCGCTCGACATGCGGGTCAACCAGCAACAGATCGACATCGTGAAGGGCGGGGGAGTGAACCGGCTGGATCTCCAGTACACGCTGAACGGCGGGCGCTACTACGAGGACTTCGACACCAGCCTTTCCGGTCTCCGCTACGCGCCAGACGCCCGGTCATGGGTCCTCGAGCCCGCGCGGGAGATGTCGTTCAGCGAGTACCAGGGATTCCGCAGAGCATGATTTCCCGGTTCAACGAGCTGACTGTCAGCCGTTCGTGGGTGCCGTTCCTGTGACGGGGGCAGCGGATCTCGACGGGCCGCTCGCCCCGGGCCGGATCGTCCACGGGGTGGTTGTGAGCCATAACCCTTGGGGCATTGAATTGTCCCTGGAGGAGGCTGAGGCTTTCGGAACGGTAGATCTCCGCTTCTTGTCAGACGATCCAGCTGACTTGAACGAAGATCGCTACCCACGAATGGGTACGAGGGTCACGGCCCGAGTGCAGGGAATGATGCCGAACGGACAACTCAGGCTAACTCTCCGCAAGTCAGATCTGGGTTCTGCGGAACGGTGACCACCAATATCCGGTGCCGGACTCGCGGGCCACGACGTTGAGTCGGCACTCACCGCCCTTGTCAGGCTGTTGTTTGTCCTCGTCGCGACGGTGGTCGGCACGCGACCGGTCGCTCGAGTGGTCCTCGCGCAGTCTCCTGGCAGTCGACGACGTCGGCCTGGCAAAGCTCCGCAAGCTACGAGCAGGTGCGGACAACGGGGTCGCTAGGCACCTCTCCGGCCCGCGAGGCCCGCTACGAGTTCACTCAGGCCGAATCCTCCCTTACCTGGCTCACCGGCCGCGGCGTTCTCCTCAAGGGTTGCCGGCAGGTGGACGTCGACGCCTGCATGCCGAGAACTACGCCGCCCGCCGGCCCGCTTAGACGAGCGTCCGCCGCGACACCGCGACCGACCGGGCACGGTTCGAGGCCGTGCGACCCTCCGAGCCGGTCGCATCCCCAGCCGTAGATGTGCCGCTCGACCTCGACTGGACGCCGAGCCAGCGGCCTCACTGGACGATCAGCCGATGAAGACCCGAGGAATACAGACCACTCGATTGACGGCCACGACCAGAACCGATGACCTCTGGTGCCCGCCTGGCATGATGCTGCGCATGCTCCAGGTCCCGGCGCCGCTCAAGCGGGGCGATCGAATCGGTGTGACGTCTCCCTCCGCAGGAGTCCAGGGACCGGGGGCTGCCCGGATCGACTTCTGCGTCAGCTGGCTTCGGGAGGAGGGTTTCGACGTTGTGGTCGGGCGCTCGATGGACGGCGCAGGCATCACCGCCGGGCCAGCGGCCGACCGCGCAGGGGAGCTCACCGCGATGCTGTGCGACCCGACGATCAGGTGCGTCATCCCCCCGTGGGGTGGGGAGACCGCGATCGATCTCGTCGATTTGCTGGACTGGAACGCCCTCGCCGCCGCCGAACCCACCTGGCTGGTGGGCTTCTCGGACCTCTCCACGCTCCTGGTCCCACTCACGACCCGGTTGGGCTGGGCCACCGTCCACGGCGACAACCTTGCCGACACGCCGTTCGGGGTGCCTGACGGGTTGTTGCACTGGCTCGACGTGGTCTCCGGGACCGGCCCGCACCGGCAGCGGGACTCAGGCTTGATCGCCGACTGGTGGGGGCTCGAGGAGGACGCGCGGGCCACGGCCACACGGTGGAAGCTGGTCGGCCAGGGCCAGTGGGAGCTCTACGGTGCGGAGTCCCTCCACGTCACGGGTCGGCTCATCGGCGGTTGCGTGGAGACGATCTGCAACATCGCTGGCACGCCGTACGGCGACGTCGCGGCCTTCGGTCGCGAGCACGCCGCGGACGGGCTCATCGTCTACCTCGAGGCGGCTGGTGACGACGCCGCAGCGATCTGCCGCAATCTGCACGGCCTGCGTCTCGCCGGGTGGTTCGACCATGCACGGGCAGTCCTGGTCGGCCGGACGCGTGCACCAGACCACCCCAAGATGACGCAACGAGAAGCCGTCCTCGACGCTCTCGGCCGCCTCCATCTCCCGATCGTCTTCGACATGGAGATCGGACACGTCCCACCACACCTGCCGTTGGTCAACGGAGCGCTGGCGACGCTGACTCTCGAGGGGAACACCCGGGAGATCCGGCAACGTCTCGACTGACCACCGAGCCAAGGGGGCGCTGAGGGGAGGATCAGCGGAGCAAACGCGAGGAATACAGACCACTTGATTAACGGTCACTACCAGCATTAGGGGCCTGAGCCCCGCACGGGGGCGAAACGTACGAGCGTTCTCGTGCGAAGCGGCGATGCGCTCCGCGACGGACTCCTGCCTTACGCTCCCGGGCGGTACTGCCAGGCCAGGTAGGCGTCGAACACCCGGGCGCCGAGCAACCGGCGGGTCTGCACCAGCGCCCTGGCGGCGGGCGTGATCACGTACCGGGTGCGCGGCGACCGCGCGAGGACGGCGCGCTCGATCACCTTCGCGACGGCGTCGGGCGGGCTGGAGAACACCCTCGAGCGGTAGTAGTCCGCCATCACGTGGTCCGCGGCCGCGTTCAGCGCGGCGTAGGGGCCCTCGGGAGCGGCCGCTCCGGCGAGGGTGGTCGCCGCGACGGCGCCGAACCCGGTGCGGATCAGGCCGGGCTCGATGAGGCTCACCTTGATCCCGAACGGTGCGGTCTCGAACCGCAGCGCGTCGCTGAGGGCTTCGACCGCGTACTTGCTCGCGTGGTAGTACCCACCGGCCGGGAACACGATCCGCCCGCCCATCGAGCTCACGTTGATGATCCGGCCCCGCCGGGCGGCCCGCATGGCCGGCAGCACCAGCTGGACCATGCGTGCCAGGCCGAACACGTTGGACTCGAACTGCGCGCGCACCGCGTCGAGGTCAGTCTCCTCGATGGTCCCGTACTGGGGGCTGCCCGCGTTGTTCACCAGCACCCCGACGGCGCCGTGCTCGGCCTCGACCCGCTCGACGGCGGCCCGCATCGAGCCCTCGTCGGTGACGTCGAGCGCGAGGGTGACAGCGCCGGTGTCGGCCAGGTCGGCGATGGACGAGGGGTTCCGGGCGGTCGCATAGACGGTCAGGTCCCGGCGCCGGGCGAGGCGCTCGGCGGTGGCGCGGCCGATGCCCGACGACGACCCGGTGATCAGTACGGCGGTGGTCATGCTCACTACGGTGTCAGCCGCTACCGCTACCGCTACCGCTTACAGCTGATGCTCCCGCTGTCGCGACGCGATTAGGCCGTCGGTCAGTCGTTCGAGCAGCACGATGCTCGATCGCGGGTCGACGTCGCCCCCCAGCGCACCGAAGACCTGGCGGGCCCATTCCGCCCTGGTTCTGCGCAGGTTCTCGGCGGCGCGCGCGGTGGGGAAGAGGCGCACGACTCGTCCGTCGGCCGGTTCGAAGCGGCGGTCGACGAAGCCGATCCGCTCCAGCTCCTTCAGTGCGGCGCTCAGATTGCTTCGCCGGAGTCCGGTGGCATGAGCGACCTCGCTCGGGGTCGCTCCGGGATGGCGGTCGACGTGCCGCATCACGTTGCCGTTCGAGGGGGTCAGGGAGATCGTCTCGGGATCGTCCGGCTCATGGAAGCTGATCTCCCGCGCCGCCCGGAGGACGATCTCGGCGAGGTCCGCGTACGGGTCCCCGGACAGGGGATCGCCGGCGGTCGTCATGCTCGAAGCATACGTGAGTCTCAGGCTATAGTTATATCTTCATAAGTAACTGGCGGAGGACCCTTGAGCTTGCTCCTGCACGACGACTCGACAACGCACACCACAACGCAGCCCAGACGTGCCGGTCAGACCCCCAGCCCGATCACCGGCAGGCTGCTGGTCGTGCTCGCGCTACTGGCGGCCCTGGCGCCGTTCGCGACAGACATGTACCTCCCGGCGTTCCCCGCCATGACGGTCGACCTGGGCGCGTCCGCGACGCAGGTGCAGCTCACTCTCACCGCGATGCTGCTCGGGATCGCGATCGGCCAGCTGGTGTTCGGGCCTGTCTCGGACCGGTACGGGCGGCTGCGCCCGCTCGTGGTCGGCGCCGCGCTGTGCGTCGTCGCGAGTGCGGTCGCTGCGTCGGCCCCCACCGTCGCGGTCCTCGTCGGCGCTCGCTTCGTGCAGGGGCTCACCGGTGCCGCTGGGATGGTCATCGGCCGGGCGATGATCACCGACCTGACGACGGGCAAGACGGCGGCTCGCGCCTTCAGCCTCATGATGGTGGTCAGCGGGATCGCACCCGTCGTGGCGCCGTTCGTCGGGAGCCTGCTGGTCGGCCCGATCGGCTGGCGCGGGGTGCTCTGGGTGCTGTTCGCGGTGGCCGCGACGATGTTCGTCTCGATCCTCGCGTTCGTGCGTGAGTCGCTCCCGGCACGGCGCCGCGAACGGGCCGAGGTCGCCGGCGCATCCGGCTCGCCGGTGCGCGCGCTCACGTCTCGCGCCTACCTGGCGAACACCGTCACGTTCGCCTTCTCGTTCGCCGTGATGATGGCGTACATCTCCGCGTCGCCGTTCGTCTACCAGGTCATGATCGGCATGAACGAGGTGCAGTACGGCATCGCGTTCGGCGTGAACGCTCTCGGCCTCGTCGGCTCGAGCGCACTGTCGGCTCGCCTCACCTACCGGTACCCGGTCGGCTCGGTGCTGCGTGCCGGGCTGGCCCTGATGGTCGTCGCGACCATCGCCCTGCTGCTGATCGTCGTCTCCGGAGCACCCGTCGCCCTCCTGCCGATCCCGATCTTCGTCGCGGTCGCGAGCGTCGGGCTGGTCGTCGGGAACGCCACGGCGCTCGCCCTGTCCGAGGTGCCGGCGGCCGCCGCGGGGGTCGCCTCGGCGCTGCTCGGTGCGCTGCAGTTCGGACTTGCCGCGGTGATCTCACCGCTGGTGAGCATCGGCGGCGAGAACACCGCCCTCCCGCTCGCCGTCTGCATGCTCGCCGCCGCCGTCGTCGCCCTCGCCGCCCACCTCACCACCCACAAACCCGCAACGTCCGAGCGTTGACGTCCTATAGGACGTCAACGCTCGGACGTTACGTGGGGGGAAGGAGAC
>NZ_DATCNW010000224.1:0-34190 GCF_036565025.1 Pengzhenrongella sp. | reverse complement strand
GCGACCGCCAGCACCGCCCAGGCCCAGCCGGTCCGGGCGAAGACCGCCCAGACCGCGATCCCGCCGAGCACCAGCAGGCCGCCGGGCAGCACCTGCACCACGACCCCGAACAGGCCGACCAGCAGGACGAGCCCGATGATGACGTCGCCGACGCCGCTCATGCCCCGAGCGCCGGCGTCGAGCGGCTGAGCTTCGCGATGCGATGCATCGCGCGAGGCTACTTGACCGAACCGGCGGTCAGCCCGGCGACGAAGTACTTCTGCAGCAGCAGGAACCCGATCACGACCGGGATGCTGACCACGAGGCTGGCGGCCATGATCTCGTTCCAGTAGACGTTGGTCTGCGTGGAGTACTGCCGGAGCCCGATCGCCAGGGTCCGGTTCGTGTCGGTGGTCATCACCGAGGCGAACAGGACCTCACCCCAGGCCGTCATGAACCCATAGATCGCCACCGCGATGACCCCCGGTCGAGCGGCGGGCAGGACCACGCGCAGCAGCGCCCCGACGGGTGAGCAGCCGTCGACCCGGGCCGCCTCGTCGAGCTCGCGCGGGATGCCGTCGAAGTACCCGGCGAGCATCCAGATGGAGAACGGCAGGGAGAACGTCAGGTAGGTGATGATCAGCCCGATGCGCGTGCCGACCAGCTGCACGCCGAAGGTCTTGTCGAGGTTCACGAAGATAATGAACAGCGGCAGCAGGAAGAGCACCCCGGGGAACATCTGGGTGGACAGCACCGTGGTGGTGAACGTGCCGCGGCCCCGGAACCTGTACCGCGAGACCGCGTAGGACGCGAAGATCGCGATGACCAGGCTCGCGAGGGTGGACGAGACGGAAACGATCGTGCTGTTCACGAAGTACCGCGCGAGCGGGACGGTGGTCCACATGTGCACGAAGGGTTCGAACGTGATCGTCGTCGGCCACCAGGTGAACGCGCCGCGGACGTCGGACAGCGGCTTCATCGAGGACGTGACCATGACGTAGAGCGGCAGGATCGTGAAGGCGGCCAGGACCGTGACGACCACGATCCGGAACGCCTTGAACGCGGTGGTGTCACGCACGCTGGGACCTCCTGTTCACGACGGCAAGGTAGATCCCGGTCACGATCAGCAAGAACAGCAGCAGCAGCACGGACATCGCCGATCCCAGGCCGAAGTTCCAGGTCAGGAACGAGGCGTTGTAGATGTGGAAGGAGATCAGGTCACCGGCCGGCGGCTGGGACGTCCCGAACAGCACGTACGGGGTGTTGAAGTCGTTGAACACCCAAAGGAACATGACCAGCACCAGCACCACGTTCACCGGGCGCACCATCGGCAGCGTGATCGAGCGCCACTGGCGGAACGCGTGCGCGCCGTCGACGGCGGACGCCTCGTAGACCTCGGTCGGCACCGACTGCAGGCCGGCCATGAGCATCAGGAACGCGAACGGCCACATCCGCCAGATCGCGACCACGAGCAACGACACGAACGCGTTCGACCCGATCAGCCAGAACGGCTTCTCGGTGAGCAGCCCGAGGTTGTCCCCGAGCAGGTGGTTGATCACGCCGGTGTCCCGCTGGAGCATGAAGTTCCAGGTGATCACGCCGGTGTAGACGGGCAGCGCGTACGGGACCAGGAACAGGGTCCGCAGCGCTGCCCGCCCCCGGAACGAGCGCTGCAGCACCACCGCGGCGGCCATCCCGAACGACCACGACACCGCCACCACGATCACCGTGTAGGCGCACGTGAGCAGGAACGACTGGAGCAGCGCCTTACCGACAGCCGCATTGAAGTCCAGTGCCAGGCTGTAGTTGTGCAGCCCCGCCGCCGGTGCGGCGGACCAGTTGGCGATGAAGAACTTCGTCAGCTTGAGGAAGCTCATGTAGATGCCGGTGAGCATCGGCACCACATGGATGACGAGCTCGAGGATCACCGCGGGGGCGAGCAGCACATACGGCAACCACCAGCCCTGCCGCCGGCGCGCCCGGGGGATCTCCGGGCGCGCCCCCCTCTTCTTCGTCGTCGGATCCGAGATGACGGCCACGTATCTTCTCCTTCGGGCGAACAAGGGGGTGCGGGCAGCGCCGGTCGAACGGCGTCAGCCGATCGAGGCCGAGACCTGGTCCTGCGCCGTCTGCATGGCCTTCTTGACGTCGGCCTTGGTGACCTTTCCGCCCGTCGCGATCGTGGCGAACATGTCATTCATCGCCTTGCCGACGGTCGTCTCGTACTGGTCCTCCGCCGGGACCAGGGGCAGCGGCTTGGCCCGCGTGTTGTAGATGTCCGTGAAGGTCTTGGCCTCCGTCGGGTTGTCCGTGAACGCGGCCTTGGCGGCCTTCAGGACGGGCAGCGACGCGAACGGCTTGCCGAGCGTCTGCTGGACCTCCGGGCTCGTCATGTACTTGACGAACGCGAGGGACTCCTTCTTGTGCTTCGTGTTCGCCATGATCGACAGGTTGATCCCGGCGACGTGGCTCGCGACGTCGGTCTTCGCGCCCGCGGGTGCCGGGAAGGCGACGACGCCGTAGGCGTCGGACTTCATCCCGTTCGAGACGATCGTCGCGTCCGCGTTGTTCTGGTTGAGGATCATCGCGACCTTGCCGTTCGCGAAGTCCGTGACCGCGAGCGTCCCGTTGTCGTACTGCGCATCCGCGGGGTTCACGACCTTGTCGGTCTGCATGAGGTCGAGGTAGCGCAGGATGCCGTCAACCACGCCGTCGCTGGTGAACGTCGGTTTGCCGTCCTTGTCGAACACGTCGGCGCCGTTCTGTGCCGCGTCAATGAACGCGAAGTGGTTGTTCTCGGTGTAGCTGCCGGCCGCGAGGGCGAAGCCGTACTGCTTCTTCGCGGGGATCGTCAGCTTCTTCGCCGCCGCCACCATCTCCTCCCACGTCGTGGGGGGCTGGACACCGGCCGCCTGGAACATCGCCTTGTTGTAGTACAGGCCGTAGGCGAGGCCGTAAAGGGGCACCGAGGTCGGGTCGCTGCCCGACTTGCCACCCGTCTCGAGCGCCGTCTGGACGAACTTGTCGGCGCCGCCGATGTCCTTCATCTCCGTCTTGCCGAACGGCAGGAAGGCGCCCGTGGCCTGCAGGGAGACGGCCCAGGTGTTACCGATGTTCACGACGTCGGGACCCTGGCCGGACGTGACCGCGGTCTGGATCCGCGTCTGCAGGTCGGACCAGCCGATCACCTCGAGCTTCACCTTGGTGCCGGTGTCCTTGGTGAACTTGTCCAGCACCGGGGTGAGGACCGCTTTGTCATTGTCCAGGGAGGTCCCCTGGTTGCTCGCCCAGTAGCTGAGCGTCGCCGGGCCCGAACTCGAGCCACCCTTCGCCTTGTCGTTCGAGCCGCTCGAACAGGCAGCGGTCGCGCCCAGCAACAGTGCTGTGACGGCGACCGAGGCGGTCAAAATGCGTAGCTTCACCAGTCGACTCCTTTGTCGGGGGATGACGAACTCTGTACTTAACCGATTCAGTTCACATCGAGCATACGCCTCGCGCCGCCGATCCGTAGGGATCGTTATTGACTTGAGATATCGCGGCTGCACGCCAGGGAGGCAGCGGGGATTCAGGCCGGCGCGGGCCCGGAGGTTCCGCGAACCACGAGTGTGCTCGGCCCGACGACGACGTCGCTGGGGTTCCGGTCGGCGATCTGCTCGAGCAGCACGCGCGCCGACGCCCGCCCGAACTCGGTCAGATTCCGGTCCAGCGCGGTCACCCCGCGGCGCGCCACCTGGCACAGGATCGAGTCGTCCCAGCTCACGATCGAGAGCTGCTCGGGGACCGAGATCCCCAGCTCGGCGGCCGCGTCGAGCCCGCCGATCGCCATCAGGTCGTTCGCGAAGATGAGCCCCGTGGGCGGCTCGGGGGCCTGCAGCAGCTCGAGGACCAGACGGTGCGCGCCGTCGAGCGTGTAGTCCCCCTGCACGACGTCGACCTGGAGCCCCGCCTGGAGCGCCTGCTCGCGGACCAGCGCCCGCCGTCGCAACTCGTGGAAGAAGACCTGCGGACCCATCACGTGCGCGATCCGCCGGTGGCCCAGCGAGCGCAGGTGCTCGACGACCAGGGCGGCGTCGTTGGGGTCGTCGCCGGAGACGCACGGCATCAGCGCCGATTCCTGCGGCGCGCTGTGCAGGACGGCGGGCAGGCCGAGCCGGCGCACGAGCGGGAACCGGAGGTCGTCCTGGCGAGCGTCGAACAGGATCACCCCGTCGACCCGGCGCTCGCCCGCCCAGCGCTCGTAGACCTCGAGGTCACGACCGGGGACGGGCCCGACCATGCGCAGCACGAGGGAGACGTCCGCCTCGATCAGCACCTGCTCGATGCCGGACAGGACCCGCACGAAGTACGGCTCGGTGCCCAGCAGCTCCGGGTCGCGCGACATCACGAGCCCGATCGCGCCGGTCTTGGCCCGGGACAGCGCGCGGGCCGACGAGCTGGGGAACCAGCCGAGCTCGCGCGCGAGGGTCTGCACCCGCTCGCGCGTCTCGGGGCCGACCCCGGGTTGGTTGTTCAGGGCGTAGGACACGGAGGCCTTGGAGATGCCCAGGCGCCGGGCAAGGTCCGCGATCGTGAGCTGCGCGGCCATCACCGTCACCTCCGCCCGATCAGCGCCGAGGGCGTTCGCCGCCGTCAGCAGGCCGAAGCCTAGTACGCAGCACCGCAGCTGAGTCGGCCCATGGGACGGATCCCACCAGCGTCGGCGAACTCGAGCCGAATCGAGGAACTCGCCGCATTCGCACACTCGCCGTCGTGAGTTCGCCGAATTGGGGCGAGTTCGCCGGTCGAAAACGACGAACTCGCCCCAAAATGACGAACTCGAGCCGGCGACCAGGCCCACGGTGCGCTCCGCGCCAAGAGCGATGAGGCATAGGATCCTCGGCATGTGCCGATTAAAGTCGGCTCATGCAGAAAATCTTCGGAGAGGAGGACTCGTGGATCTGTCGATGCCATTGGCGGTAGTCACCCCCACCCTGGATGCGGCCGTCCTGCATGCGCTCGCTGCGACGACAGCGTGGACGAGCGGCGCCCAGGTTCACCGGATGGCGGGTGCGGGGAGCCCGGACGGTGTGCGCCGGGTCCTGGCGCGCCTCGTCGGTCAGGGCATCGTCCTTGCCGACGCCCATCCCCACGCCACGCTCTACCTGCTCAACCGGGACCACGTGGCAGCCGGCGAGATCGTTGCTATGACCCGGATACGAGCGACGATCATCGAACGGATCACCGCCGCACTCGAGGGCTGGTCGCCCCAACCCCTGCACGCCAGCCTCTTCGGCTCCTTCGCGCGCGGCGACGCCACCACGACAAGCGACATCGACGTCCTCGTGGTGATGAGCGCGGCAGACAACGCGAGCTCCGATACGCAGGCGTTGCAGATCGATCAGTTGGCAAGCGACATCATGAAATGGACCGGAAACCGTGGGCACATCGTGAACCCGGCACCCGACACGCTGACCGCGATGATCGCTGGCGATGACCCGCTGTTGGCCTCGTGGCGGGCCGAGCAGATCCATGTGATGGGCGAGCGCCTGCTCGACCTCCTGCGAAGCCTGTCGTGAGTCAGCGGGGAGGTTCCCGGTCCACCGACTGCACGCCATCCGAAGCCCGCACCCGCCGAGACCAGGCCAGGGCGTTCATCGATGTCGCCGAGCTGGTCCTGAGCGAGCCGGCCACCCAGAACGAGACTCACGTGGCGGCGGCGCTGGCGGTTCTCGCCGCGATCGCCGCCACAGACGCAATCTGTGGACTCACCCTGGGGAAATACAGCCGGGGCCAGGACCACCACCAGGCAGCCGCGCTGCTCGAAACAGTCGATCTGGTAGACCGCACCCTGCCGATGAAACTACGACGAGTCCTTGCGTCCAAGGACGCCGCCCACTACTCGCCGCGCCTGATCTCCAAGGCCGACGGTCAGGTTCTCGTGCGGCAGGCGCACGCCCTGGTGGAAGCCGCCGAACGGCTGTAGCGAGCCTCAGTTCCAGAGGACGGCGATCGCGATGTTGACGACCGTGAGGCCGGCGATCGACCCGACGAGGGCGCGGGAGACCTGCTTCGGGCGGCTGGTCCCGAAGAGCACGAGGCCGGTGACGACGAGCGCGATGATCAGCTTGGTCCCGATCTTCGCCATGTCGAAGCTCTCGTTCACGGCATGGGACTCGGCGAGGGCGATCATCAGCAGCCCCGTGCCGAGCGCGGTCAGGATCCCGTGCAGCACCCCGGTCGCGATCTTGGGGGTGCGCAGGTTGGTGAGCGTGCCCCCGAGAACGATGGCCCAGCCGATCAGGTGCAGCACGACGATGATTCCGAAGAGGGTGTTCACCTGGACAATTTAGGCCAGGTCCGCCCGGCGCCCCGCCCAGCGCGGGCGCCGCACGGCTGACTGCTGGGTCACACCCGGCCAGTCCCGTGGCCGACCGCTGATTGCCCTCCCGGCAAAACCGCAGGTCCGCGACCTCGTATCCCAAGGGGCGGGCGCCCTTGGACACCATGTGGACACTCCCTTAACCTGTCCAGGTGACTCTCCGACACGGCGCCATGTGCGCCGACACCACGTGCGCCATGCGGCGCCGTGCGTGCTGTTGTCGCTGACCGACGCAATACGCGGTCCCCGCTCAGCCGTTCCAGGGCTGCGCACACACCCCCAGCCTGCTATCCAGCACACCGGCATGGTCACTTTCCACGAGTGTCCCGGTTACCGGTACACGCCCGTGAGAGCCGAGGAGCACGATGACTGCCTCCAGCACAGCCCGCACCACAACAGCCCGCACCGCCCGACCCAACGGTCAATGGGCGGTCGACGGTAAGGCACCGCTCAACCACAACGAGGCGTGGAAGGCGCAGGACGACGGCCTCAGCGTCCGCGAGCGCATCGAGACGATCTACGCCAAAGAGGGCTTCGACTCGATCGCCGACGACGACCTGCACGGGCGGTTCCGCTGGTGGGGTCTGTACACCCAGCGCAAGCCCGGCATCGACGGCGGTCGGACGGCCACCCTCGAGCCGCACGAGCTCGAGGACCGCTACTTCATGCTGCGGGTCCGGGTCGACGGCGGCGCGCTGAGCACCGAGCAGCTGCGCGTGATCGGGCAGATCTCCACGGAGTTCGCCCGCGGCTCCGCGGACATCACCGACCGGCAGAACATCCAGCTGCACTGGATCGAGATCGAGAACATGCCGGAGATCTGGCGCCGCCTGGAGGCTGTCGGGCTGAAGACCACCGAGGCCTGCGGCGACGTCCCGCGCGTGATCCTGGGCAGCCCCGTCGCGGGGGTCGCCAAGGACGAGATCATCGACCCCACCTGGGCCATCCAGGAGATCTCCCGCCGGTTCATCGGCGACCCGGAGTTCTCCAACCTGCCGCGCAAGTACAAGACGGCGATCACCGGGCACCCGAGCCACGACGTGGTGCACGAGATCAACGACCTCTCGTTCGTCGGCATGGTGCACCCCGAGCTCGGCGTCGGGTTCGACCTGTGGGTCGGCGGCGCGCTGAGCGTGGTCCCGCGGCTGGGCGAGCGGCTCGGCGCGTTCGTGACCGAGGCGCAGATCCCCGAGGTGTGGGTCGCGGTCACCTCGCTGTTCCGCGACTACGGGTACCGCCGGCTGCGGAACAAGGCCCGGATGAAGTTCCTGCTCGCGGACTGGGGCCCGGCCAAGCTGCGCCAGGTCCTGCAGGACGAGTTCCTCGGCTACAAGCTGCCCGACGGCCCGCCCGCCCCGCCGCCCACCCGGTCCGGGGACCACGTCGGGGTGCACGAGCAGAAGGACGGCCGCTTCTACATCGGCGCCGCCCCGTTCGTCGGGCGCGTCTCCGGCCCTGCACTGACCGCCGTCGCGGACCTCGCGGACTCGGTCGACGCGCACCGGATCCGGCTCACGCCGTACCAGAAGCTGCTCGTCCTGGACGTCCCGGCCGAGCACGTGGCCGCCGTCGTCGTCGGGCTGCGGGAGAACGGGCTGGAGGCCGAGCCGAGCTCGTTCCGGCGGGCCACCATCGCGTGCACCGGCCTGGAGTTCTGCAAGCTCGCGATCGTGGAGACCAAGGCCACCGCGGTGTCCACCATCGGCTCCCTCGAGGAGCGCCTCGGCGACCTGACGGACCTCAAGCCGATCAGCCTCAACATCAACGGCTGCCCCAACTCCTGCGCGCGGATCCAGATCGCCGACATCGGGCTCAAGGGCCAGCTCGTCATGCACGACGGCGAGCAGGTGCCCGGCTACCAGGTGCACCTCGGCGGCGGCCTCGCCTCCCCCGACCGCGAGGAGCCCGGCCTCGGCCGGACCGTGCGCGGCCTGAAGGTCACCGCCGACGGCGTCCCGGAGTACGTCGAGCGCGTCACGCGCCGCTACGTCAAGGAGCGCGAGTCCGCCGACGAGACCTTCGCCCAGTGGTCACACCGCGCCGACGAGGAGGCCCTGCAGTGAGCGCCGACCGTTTCACAAGCGCGCTGCCGGGGCTCGTCACGCTCCCGGCGGCGTCCGCCGAACCCACCGTCCGCGCCGCCAAGCGTCCGCTGCGCACCAAGGACGAGCTGCGCGCCGTCGTCGCCGAGGCCGCGCCGCGGCTCGCTGACGCCAGCGCGCAGGAGGTCGCCGCGTGGGCTGCCGAGGAGTTCGGCGGCATGCTCGCCGTCGCCTGCTCGATGGCCGACGCCGTCCTGCCACACCTGGTCTCGAAGTCCGCCCCCGGGGTGGACGTGCTGTTCCTGGAGACCGGATACCACTTCGCGGAGACCGTCGCGACGCGGCACAAGGTCGAGGCCGAGCTGCCGATCCACGTCGTGGACGTCATGCCCAAGCTGACCGTCGCCGAGCAGGACGCGAAGTTCGGCGCCGAGCTGAACAAGTGGGACCCGACGGCGTGCTGCCGGATGCGCAAGGTCGAGCCGCTCGCCGAGCAGCTCGAGGGGTACGAGGCGTGGGTGACCGGCGTGCGCCGCGACGAGGCACCGACCCGCGCCAACACCCCGATCGTGACGTTCGACGAGCTGCACGGCCTGGTCAAGATCAACCCGCTGGCCGCGTGGACCTTCGACGACCTGCTCGCGTACGCGCAGGAGAACCAGGTCACCCTGAACCCCCTGCTCAACGACGGCTACCCCTCGATCGGCTGCCTGCCGTGCACGAACCGGGTCGCCCCGGGCGACGACCCCCGGTCCGGCCGCTGGGCTGGCCTCTCCAAGACGGAATGCGGGATCCACCCATGACCCTCACCGACGTCAGCGCCCCGTCCGCGGGACTGCGCCGGCTGACCCAGCTCCAGGCCCTGGAGAGCGAGGCGATCCACATCTTCCGGGAGGTGGCCGCCGAGTTCGAGCGCCCCGTGCTGCTGTTCAGCGGCGGCAAGGACTCCGTGGTGATGCTGCACCTCGCCACCAAGGCCTTCTGGCCCGGCCCGGTGCGGTTCCCCGTCATGCACGTGGACACCGGCCACAACTTCCCCGAGGTGCTCGCCTACCGCGACGCCACGGTCGAGCGGCTGGGCCTGCGCCTGGAGGTCCAGAAGGTGCAGGACTACCTGGACGACGGCCGGCTCCGTGAGCGTGCCGACGGCACCCGCAACGCGCTGCAGACACTCCCGCTGCTCGACGGCATCGCCAACAACAAGTTCGACGCCGTGTTCGGCGGCGGGCGCCGCGACGAGGAGAAGGCCCGCGCCAAGGAGCGCATCTACTCCCTGCGCGACGAGTTCGGCCAGTGGGACCCGCGCAATCAGCGCCCCGAGCTGTGGAACCTGTACAACGGCCGGCACGCTCCGGGCGAGCACGTGCGCGTGTTCCCGCTGAGCAACTGGACCGAGCTCGACATCTGGCGCTACATCGCTGCGGAGAACATCGCGCTGCCGGAGCTGTACTACGCCCACGAGCGCGAGGTCTTCCAGCGCGACGGCATGTGGCTCGCCGTCGGGCCGTACTCCATGCCCCGCAAGGGCGAGCAGGTCCAGACCCGCACCGTGCGCTACCGCACCGTGGGCGACATGTCCTGCACCGGCGCCGTCGACTCGGACGCCTACGAGGTCGACGACGTCGTCCTCGAGGTCGCCGCGACCCGCCTCACCGAGCGCGGTGCGACCCGCGCCGACGACCGCGTGAGCGAAGCAGCCATGGAAGACCGCAAGAAAGAGGGGTACTTCTGATGAGCACGCTGCTTCGCCTAGCCACCGCCGGGTCCGTCGACGACGGGAAGTCCACCCTCGTCGGGCGGCTGCTGTACGACTCGAAGTCCGTGCTCACCGACCAGCTCGACGCCGTCGAGCGCGTCAGCCGGGACCGGGGTCTGGACTCCGCCGACCTCGCGCTGCTCACCGACGGCCTGCGCGCCGAGCGTGAGCAGGGCATCACGATCGACGTCGCCTACCGCTACTTCGCGACCGCGCGGCGCTCGTTCATCCTCGCGGACTGCCCCGGGCACGTGCAGTACACCCGCAACACCGTGACCGGCGCGAGCACCGCGGACGTCGTCGTGCTGCTCATCGACGCGCGCAAGGGCCTGCTCGAGCAGACCCGGCGGCACCTCGCGGTGGCCTCGATGCTGCGGGTCCCGCACGTGATCGTGGCCGTGAACAAGATCGACCTGGTCGACTTCGACGGCGACATCTACGCGACGCTCGCCGAGCAGGTCGCCGTGGCCGCGACCGACCTGGGCCTGCTCGACGTGCGGACGATCCCCGTCTCGGCCCTCACCGGCGACAACGTGGTGGACCGCTCCGAGCGGACGCCCTGGTACGACGGCCCGGCCCTGCTCGAGCTGCTCGAGGAGATCCCCGCGCAGCGCGACCCCGCGACCGACCCCTTCCGGCTGCCCGTGCAGCTCGTGCTCCGCCCGCAGGGTGCCGCCCGCGACGAGCGCTACCGGGACTACCGCGGGTACGCCGGGCAGATCGCGTCCGGCGTCGTCACCGTCGGCGACGCGATCGTGGTGCTGCCGTCCGGGCGCACCAGCACCGTCGTCGGCATCGACACGGCCGACGGCGAGCTGGCGGAGGCCTTCGCGCCGCAGTCCGTCACGCTGCGCCTGGCCGACGACGTCGACATCGCGCGCGGCGACCTGATCGCCGCCGTCGTCGACGCGCCCGTCCCGACCCAGGACCTGCAGGCCACGATCGCCTGGCTGTCCGACCGCGAGCTGCGGCCCGGGACCCGGGTGCTGGTCAAGCACACGACCCGCACGGTGCAGGCCGTGGTGAAGGACATCGTCGGGCGCCTGGACCTGGACTCCGCGGAGATCGTCCCGGCGGACTCGCTCGGGCTGAACGACATCGGGCAGGTGCGGCTCAAGTTGGCCTCGCCGGTGGCCGCGGAGGACTACGTGGTCTCGCAGCGCACCGGGGCGTTCCTGCTGATCGATGCGCACGACGGGGGGACGCTCGCCGCCGGCATGGTCGGCGAGCCGCTCGCGGAGGCGCGCTGTCCGGGTCGGCGACCCGCGCAGTACGTCATCTAGCGAGCCCTCCCCGTTGCCCTGAAAGGTCCACCATGCGCCCCTTCTCCAGCTCCAGCCGATCCCGATCGTTGCGGGCCGTCACCGCTCTCGCGATGATCCCGCTGCTCGCCGCCCTCGCCGCCTGCTCGCCCGCGTCAGCTTCGAAGGGCGACTCGGGACCCGCCGACGCGCTGCGGCTCGGGTACTTCGCGAACGTGACGCACGCGCCGGCGCTCGTCGGGGTCTCCAAGGGCCTGTTCGCCAAGGAGCTCGGCAAGACCAAGCTGAAGACGCAGGTGTTCAACGCCGGGCCGGCCGCGATCGAGGCGCTCAACGCCAACGCGATCGACGCCGCGTTCCTCGGTCCGAGCCCGGCCATCAACGGGTTCATCAAGAGCCACGGCGAGTCGCTGCAGATCATCTCCGGTTCGACGTCGGGCGGCGCCCAGCTCGTGGTGCGGCCCGGCATCAAGACCGCCGCGGACCTCAAGGGCGCCGAGCTCGCGACCCCGCAGCTCGGCGGCACGCAGGACGTCGCGCTGCGGTCCTGGCTGACGTCGAAGGGGCTGAAGAACTCGATCAGCGGTGGTGGCGACGTGACCATCACGCCGACCGACAACGCCCAGACGCTCCAGCTGTTCCAGGACGGCAAGATCGACGGCGCGTGGCTGCCGGAGCCCTGGGCGTCGCGCCTCGTGGTCGACGCCAACGCGAAGGTGCTCGTCGACGAGAAAGACCTGTGGGCGGGCGGCAAGTTCCTCACCACCAACCTGATCGTGAGCAAGAAGTTCCTTGGCGAGCACCCCGCCACCGTCGAGGCGCTGCTGCGCGGCACGGTGGACTCGGTGGACTGGCTCAAGGCCAACCCCAAGGATGCGCCGGGCGTGGTCAACGCGGAGATCGCCAAGACCGCGGGCAAGCCGCTCTCCGATGCGGTGCTCGCTCGGGCCTTCACGAACATCAGCTTCTCCGTCGATCCGCTGGCCGGCACCCTCGACAAGCTGCTGGCCGCCGGCGTCACGGCCGGCACCACCGAGAAGGCGTCGCTGGACGGCATCTACGACCTGCGCCTGCTGAACAAGGTGCTCAAGGAGAAGGGCCAGCCCGCGGTCTCCTCCGCCGGGCTGGGCCAGGAGTGAACATGACGACAGCCGAGCCCCGGATCGCCGCGTCCGCTCCCGCTCCCGCGTTGAGCGGGGCGGGCGTGGCTCCCGAGCTGCCCGCCGCCGTGCGCCTGCGCGGGGTGACCAAGCGGTTCGCGGCGAACGGCCCGGACGTGCTCGACGGGATCGACCTCACGATCGCGCCCGGCGAGTTCGTCTGCCTGCTCGGCGCGTCGGGGTGCGGCAAGTCGACCCTGCTGAACATCGTCGCCGGGCTGGAGCCCGCGACGTCGGGCACGGTCCAGGTGGCCGGTGACGGCGCGGCGCTGATGTTCCAGGAGGCCGCGCTGCTGCCGTGGCTCACCGCCCAGCGCAACGTCGAGCTCGCGCTGCGACTGCGCGGGGTCGGGCGGGTCGAGCGCAAGGAGAAGGCGTCGGAGCTGCTCGACCTGGTGCACCTCGGTGCGGCGGGCAACAAGGCCGTGCACGAGCTGTCCGGCGGCATGCGCCAGCGCGTCGCGCTGGCCCGGTCGCTCGCCCAGGAGCGCAACGTGCTGCTCATGGACGAGCCGTTCGGGGCCCTGGACGCGATCACCCGGGACCTGCTGCACGTCGAGCTCGAGCGCATCTGGCTCGCGACCGGTCGGACGGTCGTGTTCATCACGCACAACGTCCGCGAGGCGGTCCGGCTCGGGCAGCGCGTGCTGCTGATGTCCAGCCGGCCCGGGCGGATCGTGCGCGAGTGGCAGGTCGATGTGCACGGGGAGCGCAGAATCGAAGCCCCCGAGGTCGGCGCCCTGGCCGTCGAGATCACCGACCACCTCCGAGAGGAGATCCGCCGCCATGCCGCCATCTGAGCTCACGACGCCGCCCGACGCCGGGACGGCTGCGACCGCCGTCGCGGACCGCTCGACCGCGGAGGCGCTCGCCCTCGAGGCCGGGCTCGACGCCCTGCAGACCGCACCGGCCCCCGGCGCGCGGCGCGGCCGCGACCGGTTCTGGTCCGTGCTCGCCCCCCTGCTCGCGCTCGTGATCCTCATCGCGGGCTGGCAGGTGTTCGTCTGGTCCGGGGTCAAGCCGGACTACATCGTGCCGAGCCCGCTCGAGGTCGTGCACCAGTTCGGCATCGCGTGGGGGAACGGGCAGGTCCAGAAGGCCCTGCTGACCTCGCTCGAACGCGGCATCGTCGGGTTCGGCATCTCGGTGCTGATCGCGACGCCGATCGGCATCCTGGTGGCCCGGGTCCGCTGGGTGCGGATGTCGTTCGGCCCGCTGATCACCGGGCTCCAGGTGCTGCCGTCGGTGGCCTGGGTGCCTGCGGCGATCCTGTGGTTCGGACTGACGAACGCGACCGCCTACTTCGTCATCCTGATGGGCGCGATCCCGTCGATCATCAACGGTCTGGTCGCCGGCGTCGACCAGGTACCGCCGCTGTACCGCCGGGTCGGGGCGGTGCTGGGCGCGAACCCGGTCGAGCTGGTGCGGCACGTGATCCTGCCCGCCGCGCTGCCCGGGTACGTCGCCGGGCTCAAGCAGGGCTGGGCGTTCTCGTGGCGGTCCCTGATGGCTGCCGAGATCATCGCCGTCGGCGGGGAGATCGGGTTCGGACTCGGCTCGCTGCTGCAGCAGGGCCGCGAGGTCCAGGACATGTCCGTCGTGCTCGTCGCGATCCTGCTCATCCTGGCCGTGGGGATCCTCGTCGAGCTGCTCGTGTTCGCGCCGCTCGAGCGGGGCCTGCTGCGCCGCCGGGGGCTCGCCGCCGAGACGGCTCGATGAGCGTGGACGTCGCGCCCGCGAACCCCGGCTACCCGCTGACGCTGCGGGTCGCCGGGCGGCTCGTGGTGGTCGTCGGGGGCGGGCCGGTCGCGGCGCGCCGGGTCCGCGGGCTCGTCGAGGCGGGCGCGCAGGTGCGGGTCGTCGCGCCGGGCGTCGTCGACGAGATCGCGGTGCTGGCGGCCGACGGTGTCGTGACGTGGGAGCCGCGCGAGTACCGCGCCGGGGACCTGGACGGCGCGTGGCTGGTGCACACCGCGACCGGGGTCGCGGCCGTGGATGCTGCCGTCGCGCAGGACGCCGACTCTGCGCGGGTGTGGTGCGTCCAGGCGTCGGACGCTCAGGCGTCCGGGGCGTGGGTGCCCGCGGTGGCGCGCGTGGACGACGTCGTCGTTGCGGTGAACGCGGGCGGGGATCCGGGGCGTGCGGTCGCGGTGCGCAACGCGGTGGCCTCGTTGCTGCACAGCGGCGAGCTGCCGCTGCGGCGGTTCCGGCGACGTGCGGCCGACGGCGAGCGGGTCGAGGTCGGGTCGGTCGCGCTGGTCGGCGGCGGACCGGGCGACCCGGACCTGCTGACCGTCCGGGGGCGACGGCTGCTTGCCGAGGCCGACGTCGTCGTCGTCGACAAGCTCGCGCCGCGGGCCGTGCTGAGCGAGCTGGCGCCCGACGTCATCGTGATCGACGTCGGCAAGTCGCCCGGGCACCACGCGGTGCCGCAGGACAGGATCAACGCCCTGCTCGTCGAGCATGCGCTCGCCGGTCTGCGGGTGGTGCGGCTCAAGGGCGGCGACCCGTACGTCTTCGGCCGCGGCTCCGAGGAGAGCGCGGTGTGCCGGGCGGCCGGGGTGCCCGTCGAGATCGTGTCCGGCGTGACCAGCGCGATCTCGGTGCCGGCCGCGGCCGGGATCCCGGTCACGCACCGGGGGATCTCGCGCGGGTTCACCGTGCTCACCGGGCATGAGGAGATCGGCGCGATCCCCCCGACCGAGGACCACACCGTCGTCCTGCTGATGGGGGTCAGCCTGCTGGCCAAGACCTGCAGCGCGCTGGTCGCCGCCGGGCGGTCCGCGGACACCCCGGTCGCGGTGATCGAGGACGGCTTCGGCCCCGGCCAGCGCGTCACGACCGGGACCCTGGCGACCATCGCCGAGCGGGCCTTTCTGGTCGGCGTAAAACCGCCCGCCGTGACCGTGATCGGCGGCGTGGTCCGACAGTCCCCCGCCTGGGTGGCACAGGGCGGCACGCTCGTCCCCGAGAAACCCGGCCGGCACAACCCCTGATCCTTCTTCGACCGACCCGACCGGCCGCCGCCGTCGGGCACCCGCATTCGGCGCTCCTCGCGCCTGACTCCGCTCTCCCGGAAGGACCCCGCTCGTGACCTACGTGATCGCCCAGCCCTGTGTCGACGTCAAGGACAAGGCGTGCATCGACGAGTGCCCCGTCGACTGCATCTACGAAGGCAAACGCTCGCTGTACATCCACCCCGACGAGTGCGTCGACTGCGGTGCCTGCGAGCCGGTCTGCCCGGTCGAGGCCATCTACTACGAGGACGACACCCCCGAGCAGTGGAGCGAGTACTACAAGGCGAACGTCGAGTTCTTCGACGACATCGGCTCGCCGGGCGGCGCCGCGAAGATGGGCATGATCGACAAGGACCATCCCATCATCGCGACCCTCCCGTTGCAGGTCGTCACCCACGACTGACCCACCTCCTGACCCACCCGCAACACCCGCAACACCCGCTAACGTCCGAGCGTTGACGTCCTATAGGACGTCAACGCTCGGACGTTAGCGGCAAGTGGACCCTGCTGAGAGGACTTCGCTCTCGGCGAGGGCTGTCGTCAGAGGATCGGGACGATCACTAGCTCAGCCCGAGGAAGCTCCGCAGCTGGGCAACGCCGTGGACCGTGAGGTCGTGCTCCGGCCGGTTGAAGTACTCCGGGGTCAGGACGAGCTTCTCCTGAAGAACCATCTCGCCCGCACGCCGCTTCAGACGAACGGCGCCGTTGCCCTGGTATCCGACCTTCCGTGACACGGCAAGCGAGGCGGGATTATCCGCAAACGCGGCCGAGGTCATCTGCTCGGCACCCATGAAATCGAACATGAACGCGCAGATGACCTGTCGCATCAAGGTCCCGGTTCCCTTGCCGTGATGCTTCCTGCCGAGCCAGGACCCCGTCTCGCCGGTCCGCGTGATCGTGAAGTCTCGTGTGGAGATGCCCTGGCAGCCAACAATCTCTCCGTCGCGACGGACGGCCATCTCCAGGTTCCAGCATTCGGGAGCCATGGCCGCGCGCTGTGACCAGTGGTACTGCAAGAATCGCCGGCCGACTTCTTTCGGCGTACCGGTCGTCCAGAGCGTGTCAAACGGAACCGCGCCGGGATCGTGCACGCCGCAGAGCACCACCTCGACCAGCTCGGCGAGGTCATCATCGCGAACCGGAGTCAGCGCGAGTGGCCCGCACATGATTTCCAGGCCGAACGGAGGCCATTGCCGCTCGATCGGGGTCGCGTTCGGGCTGCGCTCTGGCGTAGGCGTCACGCGGGAGATCCTGACAGACCGGCGGACCGTGTCGTGAGCTCAAGGCGCGGCACCCCAGGCGGCTCGAACCCGAGCACCTGCCCGTAGAACGAGAGCTCGGCCTCCAGCGCCGCAACAACGGTCTCCGCCTTCCGGAACCCGTGCTGCTCCCCCGCGAACAGCAGGTACGCGTGCGGGATCCCCTTGCGCACCAGCGCGTCGCGGAACAGCTCGGACTGCGACGGTGGCACGACCTCGTCCTGGTCGCCCTGGAGCAGCAGCACCGGGCAGCTCAGCTCGTCCACGTGGCTCAGCGGCGCGCGCTCGATGTACCGCTCGCGGGTCTGGGGCAGCGGACCGATGAGTCCGTCGAGGTAGCGCGACTCGAAGTCGTGCGTGTCCGCGGCGAACTGCAGCAGTTCCGCCACGCCGTAGTACGACGCGCCGGCGGCGAACGCGTCCGTGCGGGTGAGGGCCGCGAGCACGGTCCAGCCGCCCGCGCTCCCGCCGCGGATGACGAGGCGATCGCCGTCGGCCCGGCCGGCGGCGACGAGGGCGCGCGCGGCGGCGACGCAGTCCTGCACGTCGACCACGCCCCACTGCTCGCGCAGTGCGTTGCGGTAGGCGCGCCCGTAGCCGCTCGAGCCGCCGTAGTTCACGTCCAGCACGCCGATGCCGCGGCTGGTGAAGAACGCCTTCTCCACGCTCAGCGAGGCGACCGACTGCGCCGTCGGGCCACCGTGCACGAGCACCACGTACGGCGGGAGCTCCCCCACGGGCCCGACCGCGTCGGGGTGGGTCGGCGGGTAGACCAGCGCGTGCACGATCCGGCCGTCCGGCCCGGCCAGCGCCTCGTCGGTGGGCACGGGCAGCCACCTCGTGTCGGGAACCGTCGCGTGATGGTCGACGACGTCCACCGAGCCGCCCGCGAGGTCGACGACGACGACCGCCGCCGGCGCGGTCGGTGACATCCCGACGCCCACGACGAGGCCGTCCCGGGCGCGCAGGGAGGACTGGAACGAGCCGAACGGCACATCGACGTCGACCAGGGTTCCGTTGCGCGGATCCAGCACCGCGAGCGCCGCGCGTCCGACGCCGTGGGTGACGGCGAGCCGGCCGTCGTCGAGCACGGCGTAGGTCGTCTGACCGAGCTGCCAGAGCGGGGCGCCGAACTCCTCCTCCGCGGCGTGCAGGGTTTCGAGAGGCCCACCTGCCAGACGCACGCGCACGAGGTTCCACCAGCCGCTGCGGTCGGTCACCGCGTAGAGCGTGGCCGAATCGGCCCATTCCGGCTGGAGGACGGCCTCCGCGACGCCGCCGAGGAGGGTGCGCGGCCGGCCGATCGTGCCATCGGAGTTGATCGGCGCGACGCGGAGCTCGGTGCCGTCCCAGGGCATGGACGGATGGTCCCAGGCGAGCCAGGCCAGGTGGGCGCCGTCGGGCGAGACGCGCGGATGGGCGAGGAACTGGCTGCCGCCGACGAGCTCGCGGACGGCCTGCGAGCCGTCCAGCGGCACTGCCACCAGGTGCCGGCGCACGACGCCGTCGTCGTGCCGCTCGCGGACGCACCAGAGCTCGTCGCCGACGACGGTCAGGTCGGCGTACCGCAGCGCGGCGGGGTGGGACGGCTCGGGGGTCAGCGGGACGGGGTCGGTGGAACCAGGTGCGAGTCGCCACACCCGCTGGTCGGCGAAGTTGCAGAACACCAGCGCGCCGCCGACGACGAGCCAGCTCAGGCCGCCGTACTCATGGACGCGGGTTCGGGCGTTCCAGGGCGCCGGCAGGACGTCGTGCTGGTGTCCGTCGGCATCCCGGCGGACGACGACCTGGCGCCCGGACTGTGCGGCGCGACCCTCCGTCCACCAGACCTCGGGCGGCGCGCCGTCGGTGGTCGGGACGAGCTGGGGAAAGGCCGGGCGCACTCCCCCGGCGACGTCGGCGGCGGAGATCGGAGACGGCCAGGCGCCGTAGGGGGTGCTCACGAGAGCGAGCCTGCCACGGCCCGACGATCTGACGGCGCGTCGCGACGAACTGGGAGTTGTTGTCCCATTTGTGGCGAAAATACGGCAACGACTCCCAGTTCGCGGCGCGAGCGGCCCGAGGGCGGCGGTGTCGACTGCGGGCCGAACGTCGGTGTCGACGGCGGGCTCGGCCCGTTAGCACCGTGGGGTGGGCGGGGCTCAGTGCATCGCTCTGTGCATCAAAAGTGCAGTGAATGAGACGTTTTGGTGCACTTTCGCTGCACTGAGGGCTGCACAGAGCGCTGCACTGAGGTCGAGCCGGCCGGCTGCCCGGACAGCGGGCCTTCGGGGCAGGTCGCCGGGACGACGGGGGCAGCGAGCCCACGAATTCGGAGGTGTCGAAGAACTCGGAGGTGTCGAAGAACTCGGAGACGTCGACACGGACACTGTTCGATCGGCGAAACTCGCGGGCGCAAACCCGCGATCTCCGATTCGCGCCGCGAACTGGGACTTGTTGTCCTATTTCGGCTCTTTGACGACAACAACTCCCAGTTCGTGGTGGAAGCCCAGCGGGGCCCTCAGAGCAGGCGGCGCGCCGCGGCCCAGCGGGTCAGCTCGTATCTCGAGGACAGCTGGAGCTTGCGGAGCACCGCCGAGACGTGCGTCTCGACGGTCTTGATCGAGATGAACAGCTCCGAGGCGACCTCGCGGTAGCTGTACCCGCGGGCGATCAGGCGCATCACCTCACGCTCGCGCGCCGAGAGCCGGTCGAGCTCGTCGTCGGCGATCGCGACATCCCCGGCGACGGTCCCGAACGCGTCGAGCACGAACCCGGCCAGTCGCGGCGAGAAGACCGCATCGCCGCCGGCGACCCGCACGACCGCGTCGCACAGGTCCGGTCCCGAGATCGCCTTGGTGACATACCCGCGGGCGCCCGCGCGGATGACCGCGACCACGTCCTCCGCGGCGTCGGACACCGACAGCGCGAGGAACCGGGTGGTCGCGAGCAGGTCGGCGCACGAGGCGATGACCTCCGCGCCGCCGCCGCCGCCGTTGCCGCCGGGCAGGTGCACGTCGAGCAGCACGACGGGCGGGGCCAGCGCCCGGACGCGGGCGATCGCCGACTCGACGTCGTCGGCCTCCCCGACGACGTTGACCCGCGCGTCCAGCGACGCCCGCACGCCCGTGCGGAACATCAGGTGGTCATCGACCAGCACGACGTCCACGGGCACCACCGACCGACCGCCGGTCGGCGCCTGCCCCGTGCCGTTCGCCACCGGTGCCTGCTCGTTCATCAGCTTCCATTCCTCGTCTCGCCCTCGGTGCGCACCGGGATGCGCAGGTGAACCTCGGTCCCGCGGTCCGGGCGGGACGTGACCGTCGCCGTCCCGCCGCGGCGGCGCACGCGGCCCATGATGGACTCCCGGACCCCGAACCGGTCCATCGGCACCGCGTCCAGGTCGAACCCGTCGCCCCGGTCCCGCACGAACACCTCGACGCCGTCGGGCGCGACCTCCAGGTACAAGGACACCGGCGGCCTGCCGTGCACGACGGCGTTCACGAGGGCCTCGCGGGTCGCCTGCAGCAGGGCCTCCGTATCCGCGTCGGGCACCCGGTCCCCGACGACGACGGCCTCGACCGCGACCGCGCGGCCGTCCTCGACCTCTCCGACGACCGCGCGCAGCGCCGCGGCCAGGGACGTGCCCGGGTCGGTCCGGTCGTCGTAGAGCCACTCGCGCAGCTCGCGCTCCTGCGCGCGAGCCATCCGGGCGACCTCGGCGGGCTGGTCGGCCCGGGCCCGGATCAGGGCGAGGGTCTGCAGCACCGAGTCGTGCAGGTGCGCGGCGATGTCGGCGCGCTCTGCTTCCCTGGCCCGCGCGGCCCGCTCGTCGCCCAGCTCGCGGACCAGCCGCAGCCACCAGGGTGCGAGCACGATCACCGCACCCACGAGCACCGCGAGGGACGCGACCGCCGATCGGAGCAGGTCGGTGACCGGAGCCTCCTGGGCCACCAGGAGCAGCACCCCGACCGCGACGAGCACCATGCCGCCGACCAGGCGGAGCACGCTCACCGGGGTCCGCCCGCCGGCGCGCGAGAGCCAGCGCTCGCGCTGCACGCGGTCGAGCTGGCTCCAGGCCATCGCCGTCCCGGAGAGCAGGATCAGCGTCGGCACGACCCAGGAGATCTCGATGTGCGCGCCCCGGCGGATCGCGATGAGCAGGCCGGCGCCGATCAGCAGGATCAACCCGATCCCGATGTCCGTGACCGGCACGGGCCGACCCTCGGCGCGCAGCCGCGGCGCGAGGCGCGACATTGCGGCGGGGCGCTCCTCGCCGGCGGCGGCCGCCGGGTCCCCGGTCGGCACGGTGACCCAGAGGAACACGTAGAGCGCGAGTCCCGCCCCGTACGCGAACGAGCCGGCCATCATGACCAGCCGCACGAGACCGACCCGCACCCCGAGGTGCGCGGCGATCCCCGCGCAGACCCCGGCGATCCGCCGTCCGTGCACGGGTCGGCGCAGCGGGAGCCGAGCCGGCGGCGAAGGCCGCGAGGTCCCGGTGATCGAGGTCATGCTCCGATCGTCACACGTCATGGGGGTAACCAGGGTGAATCCGGGGTCTGACCAGGGGCATCGGGGCCGACTTTCAGGGTGCGTTCAGGGTGATCCCCGATGGTCGGCGCACCCGGCGAGCGGCCACGATCGATCCATGGACACGACAACCCCTCCGCCGGCGGGCCAGCCGGCACCCCCACCGCCCGCTTTCGCGCAGCAGCGCTATGGGAGCGACGGCTTCTTCGACTCGATGCGGCGCCTCGGCGTCGTCCGCACGCAGGACCGCTGGATCGGTGGCGTCGCGGGTGGAGTCGCCCTGCGGATCGGCATCGACCCGCTGCTCGTCCGCGGCATCTTCGCCATCACCGCACTGTTCGGCGGCGCCGGCCTCATCCTCTACGGGCTCGCGTGGGCGCTGCTGCCCGAGCAGGTCGACGGCCGAATCCATCTTCAGGAGACGATCCGCGGCCGGTTCGACGCCGCGCTGCTCGGGGCGATCGCGCTGTTCGTGATCGGGATCAGCTGGCGCAACGGGTGGTGGCACAACGGCACGTTCAACGGGCTGCTGTGGCTCGCGGCCGTCCTCGCGATGATCGCGATCATCGTTGCGGCCGTGCGGCAGCGCGGAGCCAACCGACGGGCGGCCGGACCGAAGGCCCCCTGGACCGGTCCGGGCTTCCCACCCGCACCCGGTGCGCAACCGTACGGTCCGACACCCCCGCCGCCCGCGCCGGGCCGTGGCTACCCGACGCCGCCCGCCGGCTACACCGCAGCGCCGGCCAGCGGCTACACCTACCCCCCGGCCGGCGGGTACGCCGGACCGCCCGCGGGCGGGTACGCCGGACCGCCCGCGGACTACGCCCCGGTGCCGCCCGTGCCACCGATCCCCCCAAAGCCGCTCAAGCCCCGCGTCTACGGACCGGGCCGGGCCGCCATCCGCGCCGTCGTCGGACTCACCCTGCTCGCCCTCGCGGTGCTGCTGATCCTCGACCGGAACGGGACCCTCGACTGGCCCGTCGCGCTGACCGCAGCGGGCATCGGGATCATGCTGGCCGGGCTCGGGATCGCCATCGCAGGCTTCCGCGGCCGCCGCAGCGGGACCCTCGGGTTCCTGGCCATCGTCGCCATCGTGCTCGCCGTCCCTGCCTCGATCGCCGACCAGTCGCCGTGGTCGGGCCCGTCGGACAACGTCCGGTTCCTCGTCTCCGACGGCGCGTGGACGCCGACCACCGTCGCCGACGCGCGGAAGGGTCTCGCGGTCGCGGTCGGCGACGTCAACGTCGACCTCACCCAGCTCCCCATCACGGCGGGCCGTGCCACCGCGGTCACCGTGCCGATCAGCCTCGGCGCCGGCGACGTGACGGTGACCGTGCCGAGTGACGCCGCGGTGACCGCCAACGTCCGGGTCCGGGCCGGCGACATCCGGTGGGATGTCGACCCGACCCAACGGATCAGCTCCGTCTCCGACTCACAGTCCTACGACTTCGCGAGCAGCGAGGTCACCGCGAGGACGAGCCCCGAGCTCGCCATCCAGATCGACGCCGGCGCGGCCTCCGTCCGCGTCGTGGAGGAGAACCGATGAGTACCGACCAGCCCCGTCCCGACGCGGACGAGCCCACTGAGCATTCCGACCGCACGCCCGACGACGGCGCCGCGACCATCCAGTTCGAGCACACCGACGAGACGGCAGCGCCGACGGTCCAGCCCGAGGAGACGGCGGCGCCGACGGTCGAGCTGCAGGCAGACCCCAGCACGCAGTACGAGACGACGCAGTACCCGACGATGCAGTACGAGACCACGGAGTACCCGACGACGCAGTACCCGACGGCGCCCTACTCGGCGCCGCAGGCAACCGACCCGGCGTACGCCGCACCGCGGGACACCGCGCCGGTGGCAGCCGCTCCGGTGTACACAGAGCCGTTCGCCACGATCCCGACCTCACCGCCGGCGGTTGCACCAGTGGTGAGCGAAGAGTCGAGCGAAACGTCGAGCGCGGCAGCGTCGAGCGCGGCTGTCGAACCGGCCCGTCCGGGCGTTCGGGTCGGGACCGTGGTCTGGGGCCTGATCCTCGCGGTCATCGGCGCGGGCGTGTTCGCCGTCGCGGCGGGGGCCCAGCTGGACCTCGAGCTGGCGGCGATCGGGCTGCTCGCACTGGGCGGCATCGGGCTGCTGGCGGGATCGATCGCGACCAGCGCTCGCCGTCGGCCGCGCTGACGGACCCCGCGGCCGACGACCCCGCACCCACAAGGAAGCACCGCACCACCAGGCTCATGCCCGGTGGTGCGGTGCTCTTGCGGGTGTCGGGGCTCCGGGCTGCGGGTCAGGCCTGAGCGGCAACCGGAACGTCGGCTTCTGCGGGAGCCAGCTTCGCGGCCGGCGTCACCGTCGTGGTGGTCGTGGTCGTGGTCGTCGGCATGCGCGCGAGGCTATCCCGGGACCGACCGCCGCTCGAACAGGGTCCACACAGCGAAACACCGCACCACCTGCACGAATGCTGGTGATGCGGGCGCCTTTGGGGTAGTTCCGGGCGATGCGGCGGAGGTGCGGGCCGAGGCTGTGCGCCGCGGCCCGCGACTCGGGTCAGGCCCGCGCGCCGACCGGGCTGGGGACGCCCGGCGCCTCGGTGACGACGGTGGTGGTCGAGACGGACCGGATGGCGAAGCCGAGGAGCGCGAAGATCAGGCCGAGGCCGATGACCAGTGCTGCGACCCCGTAGGAGATCACCGAGCTGAACAACGCGGTCCGCAGGAACGCACCGTTCATCACGTTCGTGCGGGCGGTGGCGAGGGCGACGACGCCCGGGTCGACGGCGATGTCCGCCTCGCTGGTGCCGGCGGCGGCGAGCTTGGCCTTGAGGGCCTTGGCTGCGTCACCGATCTGGGCGTAGGTCTTGCCGTTGCCGGCGGTGAGGGAGTGGTGCTTGATCGCGTTGGCCTGTGCGTAGGCGGTGAACGGGCCGGCGACGGGCTTGTCGGCGAGCGCACCGGGAGCCTCGGGGGTCACGGCAGCGACGGTGATGTGCTCGTCCTTCAGCTGCGAGGTCACGAGGGACCAGGTGGCCCCACCCGCGACGATCATGATGATCCCCGCGAGGATCGTGAAGAGCGCGATGAGCTTGACCGCTGGACTGGTGGAATTGGTGGTCGTGGTGCTGGACATATCCGTTCCCTTCGAGGAACAAAGTGACTTCGGGCCTTCAAGCACCAGACCCGAGAACCTTCATCGGCTCACAGGTGCAATGCTCCCGGTCACTTGTTCCTCCGGATCGGGACCTAGGTCACGTTTCTTCAGCGACTATTTTGAAGCGCTATCCGCAGGCTGCGGGCCCGCGCATACTCGGCCCCGGCAGCCGCCAAGACGCGGTCCCAGCCCAGGTCAGGGCGCACAGCGCGGTTGTGAGCGGTGATGTCGGCGAGCAGCTTCCGGTCGCGGATCAACCGGACAATTGCGGCACTCAGACCCTCGTCATCGTCGACGAGTAGGCCGTTGGTCCTATCCTCGACAAAGCTCGAAATCCCCGTGCTGCGTCGCGCGACGACCGCAAGGCCGGCCACCCGCGCCTCCAGCGCGGCGATTCCGAACGACTCCAGCTCCGCGGGTGCGAGGAATACGTCCGCCTCGTCGTACGCCGCGCGCACCTCCCCCCGGGCCAGGCGCCCGCGCAGCCGCACGACGTCGTCCAGGCCGAGCCGCGAGACCCGGTCCGCGACCCGGGCCAGCGCGGGCCCGCCACCGATCACGTCGAGCCGCAGCGCACCGGGCTCGAGCTGCGCGACGGCGGTCGCGACGGCCTCGATGAGCGGGACGGCGCGCTTGCGGGGCGCCAGCCGCATCGTGGCGACGAACCGGACGGGCCCGCCGGATCCCGCGGACCCGGCGTCGGCCACCGCCTGATCGGCTCCGGATCCGGGCCGGGGCGCCCAGGCGTCGAGGTCCAACCCGTTCGGGACGACCGCGACGTGCGTCCCGAAGACCCCCGCGACCCCCGCCGCAGCGACGTCGCTGACCGCGCTGAGGGCGATCGCCCGGCGGTTCCACCCGGTCAGCCGGGCGCCGACCCGCAGCGCGCCGACGACGCCGTCGAGCATGCAGTGCCAGGTGATCGCGACGGGGAGGTCCTGGGCGAGCGCGACTCGTGCGCCGTCGTACGCGAAGGGTGAGAGCACCCCCGCGTGCACGTGCACGACGTCGGGGCGCCACGCACGCAGCGCGGCGGCGATCAGCCGGGACTCGGCCGGGTTGACCGGCAGCTCGAACGGCAGGCGCGCACCGAGCCGGTGCACGGCGACCCCACGCTCGATGTCGACCACCCCGCCGCGCTCGCCGCCCGCACCGAGCGTCGCGGTGAGCACGTGCACGTCGTGGCCCGCCGCCGCCTGGCGCGCGGCGAGGTCGCTGACCTGCGACTCGATGCCGCCGGTCCGGGGGAGGTAGGTGTCAGAGAGATGAGCGATCCGCACGCGGCAAGGGTACGGCGCGAATCAGCCCAGCTCGTCGAGGCGGCGCAGGATGATCCCCTCGCGCAGCGCCCACGGGCAGATCTCGACCTCGCGCACCCCGAAGGCACGCATCGCCTGCTCCGCGACGATGCCACCGGCGACGATCTGCGCGGTCCGCTCCGGGGTGATCCCCGGCAGCGCGGTGCGCGCCTCGGCTGGGATCGCGGCGAGCCGCGGGACCCAGTCCGCGAGCGCGGACCGCCGCAGCAGCACCCGGTCGTCCGGCCCGACGCCGTCGTGCGAGGAACCCGCGAGGCGGGCCAGCGAACGGAACGTCTTGCTGGTGCCGACCACGTGATCCGGGCCGTCGAGCGAGGCGAACTGCTTGCTCACCTCGTCCAGCACCGAGCGCGCGTGCTTGCGCAGCTCCTCGACCTGGGTCGACGTCGGCGGGTCGTCGGGCAGGAAGCCGATCGTCGAGCGGCCCGCGCCGAGCGGCACGGACGTCGCGAGATCGGGGTACTCGTCGATCCCGGACGCGATCTCGAGCGAGCCGCCGCCGATGTCGAGCAGCAGGATCCGCCCCGCCGACCAGCCGTACCAGCGCCGCACGGCGAGGAACGTGAGCCGGGACTCCTCGACGCCGCTCAGCACGCGCAGTGAGACGCCGGTCGCGCGTTCGATGTGCGCGAACACCGAGGCGCCGTTCGTGGCCTCGCGCAGCGCCGAGGTCGCGAACGGAAGCAGCTCCTCGACGTCCTCCTTCGTCGCGGCGTCCACCGCGCCGGCGATCGCGGCGGTGATCCGGTCGACGCCCTCGTCGCTGATCGCCCCGTCCGGCGTGAGGAACCGCATCAGCCGCACGACGGTCTTATGCGTCGCGCTCGGGACCGGCGCGGCACCGGGGTGCGCGTCGACCACGAGCAGGTGGACGGTGTTGGAGCCGACGTCGAGCACGCCGAGGCGCACCGTGGCCGCCTTCCGCGAGGGCTTCACTCCCACTCGATGGTGCCCGGCGGTTTGCTCGTGACGTCGAGCACGACGCGGTTGACCTCGGGTACCTCGTTGGTGATGCGGGTCGAGATGATCGCGAGCACGTCGTACGGCAGCCGCGTCCAGTCCGCGGTCATCGCGTCCTCAGAGCTGACCGGGCGCAGCACGATCGGGTGCCCGTACGTGCGGGCGTCGCCCTGCACGCCGACCGAGCGCACGTCACCGAGCAGGACCACCGGGCACTGCCAGATCTCGCGGTCCAGCCCCGCCCTGGTGAGCTCCTCGCGTGCGATGGCGTCCGCCGCGCGCAGCACCTCGAGCCGCTCGGCGGTGACCTCACCGACGATCCGGATGCCCAGACCCGGTCCGGGGAACGGCTGGCGCCAGACGATCGCCTCGGGCACCCCGAGCTCGAGCCCGACGGCGCGCACCTCGTCCTTGAACAGGGCCCGCAGCGGCTCGACGAGGGAGAACTTCAGGTCGGCGGGCAGGCCGCCGACGTTGTGGTGGCTCTTGATGTTCGAGGTGCCCTCGCCCCCGCCGGACTCGACGACGTCCGGGTACAGCGTGCCCTGGACCAGGAACTTCACGTCCTCGCCCGCCGAGCCGGCCGCGGCCACGATGTCGCGCGCCGCCTGCTCGAAGACCCGGATGAACTCTCGGCCGATGATCTTGCGCTTGGTCTCCGGGTCGCTCACGCCGGCGAGCGCGGTGAGGAACCGCTCGCGAGCGTCCACGACGACGAGTTGGACACCGGTCGCGGCCACGAAGTCGGTCTCGACCTGCTCCGCCTCGCCGGCGCGCAGCAGCCCGTGGTCGACGAACACGCAGGTCAGCTGATCGCCGACGGCCTTCTGTACGAGTGCCGCGGCCACCGAGGAGTCCACCCCGCCGGACAGGCCGCAGATCACCCGGGCATCGCCGACCTGGGCGCGAATGAACTTGACCTGGTCGGTGATGACGTTGCCGGGGTTCCAGGTGCCCTTGAGGCCGGCGCCGTCGTACAGGAAGTTCTCCAGCGCACGCTGGCCCTGCGGGGAGTGCTTGACCTCGGGGTGCCACTGCATCCCAAACAGCCGGCGCTCGCGGTTCTCGAATGCCGCCACGGGCGACCCCGGGGACATCGCGAGCACGGTGAAACCGTCCGGCGCGCCCTGCACGGAGTCACCGTGGCTCATCCAGACCTCTTGCTGGGCGGGCGAGCCGGCGAGCAGCTCGCCGGAGTCCGCGACCGAGACCGAGGTGCCGCCGTACTCGCTGCGGCCGGTGTGCGCGACGGTGCCGCCGAGCGCCTGGGCCATCGCCTGGAATCCGTAGCAGATGCCGAGGATCGGGACCCCGGTGTTGAACAGCTCCGGATCGACCGACGGCGCGCCGTCGGCGTAGACGCTCGACGGCCCTCCGGACAGGATGATCGCGGCCGGGTGCTTGGCGAGCATCTGCTCGACCGTGGCCGTGTGCGGGACGATCTCGGAGTACACGTTGGCCTCGCGCACGCGGCGCGCAATCAGTTGCGCGTACTGCGCCCCGAAGTCGACAACGAGAACGGGCCGCTGCGGGGGCAGCTTGGGGGGTGAGGTCACGGCTCCAGGGTACGTGCCGGGCCGAGCAGGACGTCGGCGTCGCGGTGCACGCGGCGCTCGACGATGAAGGACATCACTGGGACCGCGCCGCCGAGCACCATCGTGATGAGGCGGCCGTAGCCCCAGCGCATCCTCGACCAGACGTCCAGCACGACCACCAGGTACGCCATGTAGACGAAGCCGTGCACCATGCCGATCCAGCTGAAGCCCTCCAGACCGGCCAGGTACTTCAGCGCGATCTCGAGGGAGAAGATCAGCAGCATCGCGCCGGTGACCCAGGCCATCACGCGATAGCGGCCGACGGCGGTTCGCGCCCGCTCCGGTTCGCGCACGGTCGGGGCGGACTTGATCGGTACAGGCAGGCTCGGCATGCCCCCGATCATCCCCCATCCCACCCGCCTCACGCCAAGCCCCTGCTCAACGCGTCAGGCGTTGCGCGCCCCCTGGCCCGCGCAACGCCTGACAAGTCCAAGAGCACCACATGTGTCAGCCCGAACGCGGTCCCTGGACCGCGCAACTGCTGACAAGTCGAGACGGGGTGCCGATTAATGCTTGGGTTGTTGTGGGTCGGCGCGCCTACCGTCCTTCTCGTGCGCACACTCCCCCTGGCCGATCCCGGCACCCCGCCGCTGACCTCGCCACTCGCCTTCCTCTGGTGGCAGGCGCGCGCCCAGTCGGGCATCCTGCTCGCCTCCGTCGCGGTGGGCATCGTGGGCAACGTGGCCGGGGCGTTCATGCCGTACGTGGTCGGCCGGATCGTCGACGGCGGCCTGAGCGACGGACTCTCCCCCGCACTGCTCATCGGCTGCCTCGCGCTAGCGGCCGTCGGAACCGTGCAGATCCTGTGCAACGTGTTCGGCCACCGGCTCGACGTCGAGAACTGGCTCCGCGCGGCGTTCGCGTCCTCCCAGCTCATCGGGCACCACGTGACCCGCACCGGCGACGCGGTCACCGCCGAGCTGCCGACGGGCGAGGTCGTCGCGACGGTCGCCTCGGACGCGCTGCGGATGGGCGAGGTCTTCGCGATCGCGGCCCGCTTCGTCGGCGGGCTCGCCGCGTACGCCGCGATCGCCGTCGTGCTCATGCGCACCTCGGTGCTGCTCGGCGCGCTCGTGCTGATCGGCCTGCCGCTCGTGATCGGCCTGCTCGCGCTGCTCGTGCGCCCGCTGCAACGCCGTCAGGCCGCCCAGCGGGAGGCGGCCGGCCGGCTGACCACGCTCGGCGCCGACACCGTCTCCGGGCTGCGCATCCTGCGCGGCATCGGCGGCGAGGACGTGTTCGCGGGCCGGTACCGCGCGCAGTCCCAGACCGTGCGCGAGGCGGGAGTCCAGGTCGCCGCGACGCAGTCCCTGCTCGACGCGCTGCAGACCCTGCTGCCCGGGCTCTTCCTCGCCGCGGTCGTCTGGTTCGGCGCGCGCCTGGCGCTCGCGGGCGAGATCACCCCGGGCCAGCTCGTCGCGTTCTACGGCTTCGCGGCGTTCCTCACGGGGCCGCTGTGGACCGCGACCGAGGCGATGCGCATCGCGACGCGCGCGCACATCGGGGCCCGCAAGATCATCAACGTGCTCGCCGTGCCGGACACGTTCGCGGTCGACCGCGTGTTCGCGGTGGCCCCCGACCCGGGCGCGGACCTGCTGGACCCGGCGAGCGGGCTGCGCGTGCGGGCCGGTTCCCTGGTCGCGCTCGTGAGTGACGACCCGGACGAGACGGCTCGCATCGCGGCTCGGCTCGGCCGGTTCGACGACGGGGCCGACGCCGCCGCGGCGCAGGTCCGCTGGGGCGGGACCCTGCTCGCCGAGCTCTCCCTGGCGGAGATCCGCACGCGGATCGTCGTCGCGGAGTCCACCCCGCACCTGTTCACCGGCGCGCTGGCCGAGGAGCTGAACGTGCGCGGCCGGGCGGATGCGCAGGACCAGCTCCGAGCGCTCGCGGTCGCGGACGCGGCGGACGTGCTCGACTCCGTGCCCGGCGGCCTCGCGGGGCAGATCGCGGAGAAGGGGCGGTCGCTGTCCGGCGGGCAGCGGCAGCGGGTCGCGCTAGCCCGGGCGCTGCTCACCGAGGCGGAGGTGCTGGTGCTGATCGAGCCCACCAGCGCGGTCGACGCCCACACCGAGGCGCGGATCGCGCGGCGGCTGGTCGAGGCCCGCGCGGGTCGCACCACCGTCCTGGTCACCGCGAGCCCGCTCGTGCTCGACGCCGTCGAGGAGGTCGCGCTCGTGCGGGACGGCCGGGTCGTCGTCGTCGGGCAGCACCGGGCCCTGATCGACGCCGACTCACCCGACGGGCGCGCCTACCGCGCGGTCGTCTCGCGCACCGAAGATCACGACTCGCACGACGACGCCTTGGAGGAGGTCGGACATGTTGCTACCCGTCGCTGACGGTCCCGCGCTTCGGCGCTACACCGCCACGCTGCTTCGGCGGCACCAGGGCGGCCTGGCCGGCGTCGTCGTGCTGCACACGCTCGCGGCGACCGCGGCCCTCGCCGGCCCGTGGCTGCTCGGGCGCCTGATCGACGGCGTCATGCACGGCACGACGACGACGGCGATCGACCGGACCGTGGCCGTGCTGGTCGTCGCGGTGCTCGCGCAGACCGTGCTGATCCGCTACGCGCAGCGCGCAGCCATGGTGCTCGGCGAGACCGTGTTCGCGGACCTTCGCGAGGAGTTCCTCTCGACCGTGACGCGGCTGCCGCTGTCCACGGTCGAGCGGGCCGGCACGGGCGACCTGCTCGGGCGCTCGACGAACGACATCGACCGCGTGCAGTACACGGTCCGGTTCGGCGTGCCGCGCATCCTGGTCACCACCGCGACGATCATCCTGACGGCCGTGGCCGCGGTGCTCACGCACCCGGTCGCGTCCCTCGGGCTGCTCGCCGGGCTCCCCCTGCTGGTGGGGATCACCCGCTGGTACCTGCACCGAGCGGCGCCCGCGTACCTGCGGGAGTCCGCGGCGTACTCGACCCTGAACGGCACGATCACCGAGTCCGTCGAGGGTGCCCGCACCGTCGACGCGCTCGGGCTGGGCGCGCGCCGGCGGGCTCGGGTGGACGGCGACCTGCGTGAGGCGTTCAACGCCGAGGCGGCCACGCTGCGGCTGCGCACCGTGCTGTTCCCGGGGGTGGACACCGCGTTCCTGCTGCCCGTCCTCGCGGTGCTGGTCTGGGGCGCCTACCTGATCTCGACCGGCGGCGCCACGATCGGCGCGATCACCACGATCACGCTGTACGCGGTTCAGGTCATCCAGCCGACCGGCGAGCTGATCTTCTGGCTCGACGAGATCCAGGTCGGCGCGACGTCCCTCGCGCGCATCATCGGCGTGGCCGCGGTGCCGCCGGACCGCACCGCGGGTTCGGGGACGCCGGCGGACGAGCACGTCGTCGGGCGCGAGATCCGGTACGCCTACCGGCCGGGTCACGACGTGCTGCACGGGATCGACCTGGACCTGAGGGTCGGCGAACGGCTCGCCGTGGTCGGACCGTCCGGCGCGGGCAAGTCGACGCTCGGTCGCATGCTGGCCGGGATCCACCCGCCCACCGGCGGCGCGGTGACGGTCGGCGGGGTGCCGCTGGTGGACCTGGAGCTGGCCGACCTGCGCGGGCACGTGGCGCTGGTCACCCAGGAGCACCACGTGTTCGTCGGCACGATCGCGGACAACCTGCGCCTGGCCCGGGTGGGCGCGGACGACGCCGAGCTGGCCGACGCGCTCGACGCCGTCGATGCGTGGGGCTGGGTGCGGGCGATGCCCGACGGGTTGGCGACGGCGGTCGGCTCCGGCGGCGTCGTGCTCACGCCTGCGCAGGCCCAGCAGCTCGCGCTCGCCCGGCTCGTCCTGCTCGACCCGCACACGCTCGTGCTGGACGAGGCGACGTCGCTGCTCGATCCCCGAGCGGCCCGGCACCTGGAGCGGTCGCTGTCCGCGGTCCTCGAGGGCCGCACGGTGATCGCCATCGCGCACCGGCTGCACACCGCGCACGACGCCGATCGCGTCGCGGTGGTCGAGGCGGGCCGGATCAGCGAGATCGGTTCGCACGACGAGCTGGTGGCCGCGGACGGCGACTACGCCGCCCTGTGGCATTCCTGGCAGCGCGAGTAGCCAGCGAACAACCACGGAGGCTGACCGCCGCCTCCAGAGTCAGACCGTGCGCGGTCCCTGGGGCGCGCACGGTCTGACACCTCAAGCACCAGAGCACGTGTCAGCGGCAGCGCGGTCCCTGGGGCGCGCTGCGGGTGACACGTGGGGGTATTCAGGTCGACCCGAGGGTCGTGGTCGGGGATCCTTGAGGCATGTTCGGTCCGGTCACGTTGCGCGGCTCCGTCGTCGTGCCCGACGACGAGCTCTCCTGGCGGTTCTCGCGCTCGAGCGGCCCGGGCGGGCAGTCCGTGAACACCGCCGACTCGCGCGCCGAGCTGCTCTGGGACGCCGCCCACTCCCGCGCACTGTCCCCCGAGCTGCGCGAGCGGGTCCTGGAGCGGCTCGCCGGCCGGCTCGTCGGCGGGGTGCTGACCATCACGGCGTCGGAGTTCCGCTCGCAGCTGCGCAACCGCGAGGCGGCGCTCGCGCGCTTCGTCACCCTGCTCGACGCCGCCCTCGCGCCGCCCGGACCGCCGCGCCGGGCCACCCGCCCGAGCCGGGGCTCGCGGACCCGCCGGACCCAGTCCGAACGCCGCCGCCGCGAGATCAAGGCCCAGCGCCGCACGCCCCCAGCATCCTGAGCACCGCCACACCGACCCTTCCGCCGGCACCTTGACCTCAACGTCCGACCGCTGACGTCCTCACCAGCCACCCGCAACGTCCGAGCGTTGACGTCTTATAGGACGTCAACGCTCGGACGTTGTTGCGGCTTGTCCGCAACTGCGGGCTCGGTGGCCGGCTCCGCGATGCCGTCCCCGGCTGCCTCGTCGCGGACCATGCGCAGCCACAGGAACAGCGCGAACCCGGCGAAGATCCACCACTGGAACGCGTACGCGAGGTTCTGCACGTTCCAGTTCCCGCCCTCGCCGCCACCGAGCGTCGGCGGCCCGAGCAGCGCGAGGCCTGCCGGTTGCGCCGGTTGCGACTGCGCGAGCACGAGGTACCCCGAGTAGATCGGCCCGCCCCACGTGTTGACGAGCTGCGCGGAGCTGACGGCGTCGGTCTGCCCGGGCGGGCTGTCGGCACTCCCCGACGCCTCGGAGGACTGCAGGTGACCCGTGACGGTCACCTCGCCGTCGGGCACCGTGAGCAGAGCTCTGGCGTCCGCGGGGCTGGCGACCCAGCCGCGCACCACCGGCAGCACGGGGTCCGCCCCGGTCCACCCGGCGCGGCCGCCCGCATCGCTCACCCGCAACGGGGTCAGCACGAGGTACCCCACACGCCCGTCGAGCACGCGGTCGGCCACCAGAAGCTGACCGGCGGGCTCGTAGCGCCCACGCACGCGCACGTGCTCCCCGACGAGGTTGCCGCCGAACGACTCCTGCGGGGCCAGCACGTCACCGAGCGGCCCGGGCGCGGCCGCCTCCTGGGCCGCGACCTGCCGGCGCTCGACCTGCGCGCCGCGCTGCTCGGCCCGGTCCAGCTGCCAGACGCCGAGCCGCGCGCACAACGCCGCCATCCCGAGCAGCACGATGAGCACGACGAGTAGCCGCGGGCGCACGGCGGCGCGCAAGAGCGTGGTCGGTTCGCGCCGGGGCTCGGACGCCGAGCTCGCGGCACCAGCAGCACCCGCGGTATGCGCTGCCCCGTCGGGGACCGTGGCGGCGGTGGTCCCGGAGGCGGTCGACGGCTCTGACTCTGACACCCGAAGAACGCTACCCGGACCCAAACCGACCCCGGCGCCGCGAGTGCGCGATTTTGGCTGTTGAAAGCGGCCGATCAACAGCCAAAATCG
>NZ_DATCNW010000223.1:0-14068 GCF_036565025.1 Pengzhenrongella sp. | reverse complement strand
GCTACGCGTCCGCCGTCGGCGTCGACAAGGGCGCCTACGTCCTGCTCGAGTCCTCGACGCCCACGCCGGACGTCATCCTCATGGGCACCGGCTCGGAGGTCCAGCTCGCGGTCGCCGCGCGCGAGACCCTCGAGGCCGCCGGGATCGGCACCCGCGTCGTGTCGATGCCCAGCCAGGAGTGGTTCGCCGAGCAGGACGACGCGTACCGCGAGGCCGTTCTGCCGCGCGCCGTGAAGGCCCGGGTATCGGTCGAGGCCGGGATCGCGATGTCGTGGCACAAGCTCGTCGGCGACGCCGGCCGGTCGGTATCCCTCGAGCACTACGGCGCGTCCGCCGCGTTCGAGACCCTGTACGAGGAGTTCGGCATCACGGCGGAGGCCGTCGTGGCCGCCGCGCACGAGTCGCTCGCTGAGGTCCGCGGTGACTCGGCCCCGTCGAGCACCCCGCCGGCACCGACTGCGAGCGGTACCGGCGACCAGCTCTGAGCTCTGCGAGCTGACCAGCACCACTATCTACAGGAGAGTCATGACCGAGAACACAGCCACGGCGACACCGCTCGATGCACTCACTGAGGCTGGGGTCGCGGTCTGGCTCGACGACCTGTCGCGCGAGCGACTGGTCACCGGGAACCTCGACGACCTGACGCGCACGCGTCGGGTCGTCGGGGTGACCACCAACCCGACGATCTTCGCGGGCGCCCTCGCCGGGGGCGACGCCTACGACGCCCAGCTCGGTGAGCTCGCGGCGGCCGGCGTCGGCCTCGACGAGGCCGTCACGACGATCACCACCGACGACGTGCGCGCGGCGGCCGACGTCTTCAAGGACGTGCACCAGGCCACCGGCGGCGTCGACGGGCGCGTGTCGATCGAGGTGGACCCGCGCCTGGCGCGGGACACCGAGGGCACGATCAACCAGGCCCGCGAGCTGTGGGCGCTGGTGGACCGGCCGAACATCTTCATCAAGATCCCGGCCACCCGCGAGGGCCTGCCGGCCATCACGCAGACCCTCGCGGACGGGATCAGCGTCAACGTCACGCTGATCTTCTCCCTCGACCGCTACCGCGAGGTGCTCGACGCCTTCCTCACCGGGCTCGAGCTCGCGCACACCGCCGGGCACGCGCTGGCCCCGATCGGCTCGGTCGCGTCGTTCTTCGTCTCGCGGGTCGACGTCGCGATCGACGCGCAGCTGGACGCGATCGGCACCCCGCAGGCCGCCGCGCTGCGCGGCAAGGCCGCGATCGCGAACGCGCGGCTCGCGTACGGCGTGTACCAGGAGGCCGTCGCGGGCGAGCGCTGGGGGCGCCTCGCCGCGCTCGGCGCCCAGCCTCAGCGTCCGCTCTGGGCGTCGACCGGGGTCAAGGACAAGGCGTACCCGGACACCCGGTACGTCGACGAGCTGGTCGTGGCCGGCGTCGTGAACACGATGCCCGCGGCGACGCTCGAGGCCGTCGCGGACCACGGCGACCTGCGCGGGGACACCGTCACGGGCACCCAGGCGCAGTCCGCCCGGGTGGTCGCCGAGCTGGCGCTGCTCGGCGTCGACCTCGACAAGGTCACCGCCACGCTCGAGATCGAGGGCGTGCAGAAGTTCGAGAAGAGCTGGCACGACCTGTTGGCGACCGTCACGGCCGGCCTGCAGCGCGTCGGCGCGTCGAAGAGCACCGAAGAGTCCCTGCTGTGAGCACGGACGAGGGTCGCATCCTGGGCGACCCCGACGAGTCCACCACCGGCCAGGGCGGCTGGCTGCTGTCCTGGGCCGGCGACGGCGAGGAGGCGTTGCTCGAGGTCACCGCCGCGGGCGCCGCGGCCGAGGCCGTCGCCACCCACGCGCACGGGCTCGCGAACGACAAGGTCGCCTCGCGGATCGCCGCGAGGGACTCGACCCTGTGGGGGCGCGCGCCGCAGGCCGGCTCCGCGCCCCTGCTCGGCTGGACCGAGCTGCACGCCACGACCCGCGCGATCCTGCCCGAGCTCGAGGCGCTGCGCGCCGAGCTCACGGCCGAGGGCATCGACCGCGTCGTGCTGGCCGGGCGGGGCGGGTCCGCACTGGCACCCGAGGTCATCTCGCACACCGCGGGCGTCCCGCTCGTCGTGCTCGACTCGACCGACCCGGCGCAGGTGCGGTCCGCGCTCGCGGGCGACCTCGCCCGCACCGTGCTCGTCGTCTCGTGCAAGTCCGGCGGGACCCTCGAGACGGACTCCCAGCGGCGCGCCTTCGAAGCCGCGTTCGCCGCGGCGGGCCTCGACGCGGCGCGGCACATCGTCGTCGTGACCGACCCCGGCTCCGCTCTGGAGGCGGTGTCCCGGGCTGCCGGCTACCGCGCGGTGTTCCTCGCCGACCCGAACGTGAGCGGGAGCTACTCCGCACTGTCGGCGTACGGGATCGTGCCGTCCGCCCTCGCGGGCGCGGACGCGGCCGGCCTGCTCGACGAGGCCGCCGCGGTCGCGGACGTCCTCGCCGAAGATACGGAGTCCAACCCGGCGCTCGTGCTCGCCTCCGCGATCGCGGGCACGACGCCGCTGCGCGACAAGCTCGTGTTCGTCGACGAGGGCTCCGGCTCGCTCGGCCTCGGCGACTGGGCCGAGCAGCTCATCGCGGAGTCCACCGGACGCTCCGGCCGGGGCCTGCTCCCGATCGTGACGAACAGCCCCACGGGTGCACCCCCCGAGCTCGCCTCCCCCGCCGCCGACGTGCTCGGGGTGCGGCTCGTCGCGCTCGCCAACGAGATCGACGACGCGAGCGAGAGCGCGGCCGAGGCGGATGCAGCTGGGGGCGACGAGGTCACCGTCGCCGGCGCCCTGGGTGCGCAATTTCTGCTCTGGGAGTACGCGACGGCGGCCGCCGGGCGCCTGCTCGGGATCAACCCGTTCGACCAGCCGGAGGCCGCGACGGCGCCATCGACCGCGCGAGACCTGCTCACCGTGCTCGAGGCTCGCCCCGACGCCGAGCCCGGGGCCGACGCCGCCGCGTTCACCGACGCCGGCATCGAGGTGCGCGCCACCCCGGGCCTGCTGGACGGGGTCCGCGACCTCGAGGGCGCCATCGACGCGCTGCTGAGCGCCGTCGGACCGGCGGGCTACCTGGCTGTGATGGCCTTCCTCGACCGCGAGGCGAACGCCGACCTGGCCTCGGTGCGCGACGCGCTGGCCGCCCGGACCCGGCGTCCCGTCACGTTCAGCTGGGGCCCGCGGTTCGGGTCCGCGGCCGGCCGCCCGCACCAGGGCGGCGCCTACCTCCAGGTGACCGGCGCCCCCACGCACGACCCCCAGGTCCCGGGCCGGCCGTTCACGTTCGGCCACCTGATCTCGGCGCAGGCAGCCGGGGACGCGGCGGTCCTCGCGGACCGCGACCGTCCGCTCCTGCGTCTGCACCTCACCGAACCGGCCGCGCTCCCGCGCGTGACGGAACTGCTACGCGGAGAAAGGGTGTCAGCATGAGCCCGCACAAGGTCACCCGGGACGACAACCCCCTGCGGGATCCGCGCGACCGGCGGTTGCCGCGCATCGCGGGACCGTCCGGACTGGTCATCTTCGGGGTGACCGGCGACCTCGCCCGCAAGAAGCTGCTGCCCGCGGTGTACGACCTCACGAACCGCGGCCTACTCCCCCCGGGCTTCGGCCTCACCGGGTTCGCCCGGCGCGACTGGGAGACCCAGGACTTCGCCGAGATCGTGCACGACGCGGTCAAGAAGTACGCGCGAACCCCCTTCCGGGAGGCCACCTGGCGCCAGCTCGCCGAGGGCATCCGGTTCGTGCAGGGCGAGTTCGACGACGACGCCGCGTTCGAGCGGCTCGCGAAGACCGTCAACGAGCTCGACGTCGAGCGGGGCACCGGCGGGAACCACGCGTTCTACCTGTCCGTCCCGCCCAGCGCGTTCCCGCTGGTCTGCCGCCAGCTCGCCAAGTCGGGACTGTCCCAGCCGAAGGAGGGCTCCTGGCGCCGCGTCGTCATCGAGAAGCCGTTCGGCCACGACCTGGAGAGCGCGCGCGAGCTGAACGAGGTCGTCTCGGAGGTCTTCAACCCCGACGACGTGTTCCGCATCGACCACTACCTCGGCAAGGAGACGGTGCAGAACCTGCTGGTGCTGCGCTTCGCCAACCAGCTCTTCGAGCCGATCTGGAACGCGAACTACGTGGACCACGTGCAGATCACGATGGCCGAGGACATCGGCGTCGGCGGTCGGGCCGGGTACTACGACGGCATCGGCGCGGCCCGCGACGTCATCCAGAACCACCTCATGCAGCTGCTCGCGCTGACCGCGATGGAGGAGCCCGTCTCCTTCGAGGCCGCGGAGCTGCGCGCGGAGAAGATCAAGGTCCTCTCCGCCGTGCGCGTGCCCCGGGACATCGGCAAGCACTCCTCCCGCGGGCAGTACTCCGCGGGCTGGCAGGGCGGCGAGGAGGTCAAGGGCTACCTCGACGAGGACGGCATCCCCGCCGACTCGGCCACCGAGACGTACGCAGCGATCCGGGTCGACATCGACACCCGCCGTTGGGCCGGCGTGCCGTTCTACCTGCGGCACGGCAAGCGCCTCGGGCACCGCGTGACCGAGATCGCGGTCGTGTTCAAGCGCGCGCCGCACCTGCCGTTCGAGTCGACCGCGACCCAGGAGCTCGGCAGCAACGCGCTCGTCATCCGCGTGCAGCCCGACGAGGGCGTCACCCTGCGGTTCGGCGCGAAGGTTCCCGGCACCGCCATGGAGGTCCGCGACGTCACGATGGACTTCGGGTACGGGCACGCCTTCACGGAGTCCTCCCCGGAGGCCTACGAGCGCCTGATCCTGGACGTCCTGCTCGGCGACCCGCCGCTGTTCCCGCGGAACGAGGAGGTCGAGCTGTCCTGGAAGATCCTGGACCCGATCACCAAGTACTGGGCCGCGAAGGGCAAGCCCGAGGCGTACCGCTCGGGCACCTGGGGCCCGGAGTCCGCCGACAAGATGATGGCCCGCGACGGCCGGACCTGGCGGCTGCCGTGACGGCCTGCGTTACTTCCCCTTCCCGCATCCGGACCAGGAGGCTCCCGCGGTGATCATCGAGATGCCCAGCACCACGACCAACGACGTCAACAAGCGACTGGTCAAGCTCCGCGACGAGGGCGGCGCCGTCGCGCTCGGCCGCGTCCTGACCCTGATCGTCGACGTCGGCACGGACGACGTCGAAGAGGCGATCGAGGCCGCGAACTCGGCGAGCCGGGAGCACCCGTGCCGCGTCATCGTCATCGCCCCGGACCTGACCCGCGAGACCAGCGAGCTCGACGCGCAGATCCGCGTCGGCGGCGACGCGGGCGCGAGCGAGGTGATCGTGCTGCACCCCTCGGGGGAGCTGCGCGAGCACGGCGACACGCTCGTCATCCCGCTGCTGCTGCCGGACGCCCCGATCGTCGCGTGGTGGCCGTACAGCCCGCCCGAGGTGCCCTCGGCGGACCCGATCGGCCGGATGGCCCAGCGACGCATCACCGACTCGACGAAGTGCGGTGACTCCGTCGCGACGCTCAAGCGGCTCGCCGGGGTGTACTCGCCGGGCGACACCGACCTCGCCTGGACGCGGATCACCCTGTGGCGGGGCCTGCTCGCGGCGGCGCTCGACCAGCCGCCGTACGAGAAGGTCACCCGCGTCGTCGTCGCCGGTGAGAGCACGCACCCGAGCGTCGACCTGATCGCCGCGTGGCTCGCGCAGGAGCTGCGGTGCCCCGTGGTGATCGAACGTCAGGCGGATGCGCCGGCGATCACCATGGTCCGCCTCGAGCGGCACTCCGGGCCGATCGTGCTGGACCGCCCCGACGGCAAGACGGCCGCGCTGCGCCAGCCGGACCAGCCCGAGCACCGCATCGCGCTGCCGATCCGCCAGCTGGCGGAATGCCTCGCCGAGGAGCTGCGCCGGCTCGACTCCGACGAGGTCTATGCCGACGTGCTGACCAAGGGCCTGGCGAGGCTCACGTGAGCGCCCGCGAGGTCGTGGTCCTGCCCGACGCCGAGGTGCTGGCCCAGTCGGTCGCGGCGCGCCTGCTGATCCGGCTGCTGGACGTGCAGTCCGTACGCCGGCCCGCGCACCTGGTCGTGACCGGGGGGACCGTCGGGATCGGCATCCTCGCCGCCGCGGCCACGAGCCCGCTGCGCGGGGTCGTCGACTGGAGCGGCGTGCACGTGTGGTGGGGGGACGAGCGGTTCCTGCCGACCGGTCACCCGGACCGCAACGAGACGCAGGCCCGCGGCGCGCTGATCGACGCGCTCGGCGACGAGCTGCCGGCCGAGAACGTGCACCCGATGCCGGCCGCGGACGCGCCCGGGATCGGTTCGCCGGAGGACTCCGCGGCGGCCTACGCGCTCGAGCTCGCCAAGTTCGCGGAGGCCGTCGACGCCGCGCCGACGTCGTCCGGCGCGCTCGCCGAGACCGCCCTGTACCCGGACACGGCGTCGCACGCCGCGTTCGGCGACCATGCCTCCATGGCGGCGTTCGGCGACCGGGCGGCCCGCGCCGCCTTCGACGAATCTGCCGCGGCCGCGACCGCCGCGGCCGGCCATGCGCCGGACGGGGTGCCGGCCTTCGACGTGTTGCTGCTCGGCATGGGACCGGACGGGCACATCGCGTCCCTGTTCCCGGGCCACCCGGAGCTCGAGGTGAGCGACACCTCGACCGTCGGCGTGCACGCCTCCCCCAAGCCGCCACCGGAACGGGTCTCCCTCACGCTCTCGGCGATCCACGCCGCGCGCGAGGTCTGGCTGGTAGCCGCAGGCCCGGAGAAGGCCGACGCCCTGGCGTCCGCCCTGGACGGCGCGCCGGTAGCGACCACGCCGGCCGCGGCCGCCGTCGGCCGCGACCGCACCCTCTGGCTGATAGACGCAGCCGCAGCCTCCCCCGGCCGCTAGAACCAGCCGGCGCGGGGTGGGGTGGGGTTTGTTACGCGGTGCCGCGACGGGCGCGGAGGGCGGCTAGGGCCTCGTCGAGGATCAGTTCGCCGTCCTCTTCGGTGCGGCGCTCTTTGACGTAGGCCAGGTGGGTCTTGTACGGCTCGTTCTTGACCGGGGTGGGCGGGTTGGCCTCGTCCTGACCGGCGGGATACCCGCACCGCGGGCAGTCCCAGGTCAGTGGTGCGGCCAGGCCGGCCTCCTCGGCGAAGCTCGGCCGGGTCTCGTGCCCGTTCGCGCACCAGTACGAGATCCAGATCCGCGGGGCGGCATCGCCCCGTTCGGCCTCTCCCATCGGGCCGGCTCCGACTCTGGAACCACGGATTGCACTGCCACTGGCCATGACTGCCCCCTAGGTTGTCAGTTGCTGACGCGCTGGATCAGACCCAGCAGCACAATGACTACTGCCCAGAGTACGGCGATCATGATCGTTAGGCGGTTCAAGTTGCGCTCGGCAACTCCGGAACTTCCGATGCTGCTCGAGACGCCGCCGCCGAACATGTCGGACAGGCCGCCGCCCTTGCCCTTGTGGAGCAGCACGAGCGGGATGAGCAGGCCACTGGTGATGACCAGCAGCACCTGAAGAGAGATACGCAGGGCGTCCACGGGTGGGTCGCTTCCTCACAGTTCGGCGGACGGCGCCGGGCAGGCGCCGCGACAAGGGTAGGCGACGAGCGCCCGATCCGGCGACGTTCCCCGCGCGGGGAACGTCGCCGGTTACCGCAGACTTCAGCAATTCACCGGTTCAGAGCGCGACGGCGTGCGCCTGGTAGCGCACGATCTTCGCGAACTCGTCGGCGTCGAGGCTCGCGCCACCGATGAGGGCACCGTCGACGTCGGGCTTCGCCATGATCGACGCCACGTTGCCCGACTTGACCGAACCGCCGTACAGCACGCGGACGGCCGCCGCGACGGCGTCGTCGTACAGCTCGGCGAGCTTGGTACGGATCGCCTCGCAGACCTCCTGCGCGTCCTCGGGCGTCGCGACCTCGCCCGTACCGATGGCCCACACCGGCTCGTACGCGATGACGACCTTGGCGGCCTCCTCCGCGGTCAGACCGGCAACCGAGCCCTCGAGCTGGGCGAGCGTGTACGGCACCTGCTGGCCGGCCTTGCGGACGTCAAGACCCTCACCGACGCACACGATCGGCACGACGCCCTGGCTGAAGGCCGACTTCGCCTTCGCGGCCACGAGAGCGTCGTCCTCGGCGTGGTACTGGCGACGCTCGGAGTGCCCGACGACGACGTAGGTCGCGCCGAGCTTCGCCAGGAACGCCGGCGAGATCTCGCCGGTGTAGGCGCCCGAGAGGTTCGCCGAGACGTCCTGCGCGCCGTAGACGATCTCGATCTTGTCGGCGTCGACCAGCGTCTGCACGGTGCGCAGGTCGGTGAACGGCGGCAGCACCGCGACCTCGACCGTGGAGTAGTCGTGCTTGGCGTCCTTGAGCGTCCAGGCGAGCTTCTGCACGAAGTGCAGCGCCTGCAGGTGGTCGAGGTTCATCTTCCAGTTCCCCGCCATCAGCGGGGTGCGAGTGTTTGCCACGAGGGGCTCCTTGCGTTGGTACGGAAAGGGTTTGTTCAGGCGTCCAGCACGGCGATGCCCGGGAGGGTCTTGCCCTCGAGGAACTCCAGGCTCGCACCGCCACCGGTGGAGATGTGGCCGAACTTGGTCTCGTCGAAGCCGAGCAGGCGCACGGCCGCGGCCGAGTCGCCGCCGCCGACGATCGAGAAGGCGCCGTTCGCGCCCGCGTCGACGAGCGCCTGCGCCAGAGCGCGGGTCCCGGCGGCGAACGCGTCGAACTCGAACACGCCCATCGGGCCGTTCCAGACGATCGTCTTCGCGTCGAGCAGCTTGCTCGCGAACAGCTTGGCCGATTCCGGACCGATGTCCAGGCCCATCCGGTCGTCCGGGATGGCGATGGACGCCACGACGTCGTGCGGGGCGTCTGGCGCGAAGGTGTCCGCGACGACCGTGTCGGTCGGCAGCACGATCTCGACGCCGTTCTCCTTCGCGAGGGCGAGGTAGCCCTTGACCGCGTCGATCTGGTCCGACTCGAGCAGGGACTTGCCGACCGGGTAGCCCTGGGCGGCGAGGAACGTGTAGGCCATGCCGCCACCGATGAGCAGGCGGTCGGCCTTGCCGAGCAGGTTCTCGATGACGCCGAGCTTGTCGGAGACCTTCGAGCCGCCGAGCGCGACGACGTACGGCCGCGCCGGGTTCTCGGTCGCCTTGCGCAGCGCCTCGACCTCCTTGAGCACGAGCCCGCCGACGGCGGACGGCAGCTTCAGGGCGATGTCGTAGACCGACGCCTGCTTGCGGTGCACGACGCCGAAGCCGTCCGAGACGTAGAAGTCCGCGAGCTTGGCGAGGTCGTCCGCGAGGGTCGCCCGCACGGCGTCGTCCTTGGACGTCTCGCGCGGGTCGAAGCGGATGTTCTCGAGGAGGGCGACCTCGCCGTTCCCGAGGGCGGCGACGGTCGCCGTCGCGGACTCCCCGATGGTGTCCTGCGCGAGGCGGACGGGGACGCCGAGCAGCTCGGCGAGGCGGACCGCGACGGGCGCGAGGGAATACTTGGCCTCGGGGGCGCCCTTGGGGCGGCCGAGGTGTGCGGCGACGACGACCTTCGCGCCCGCGTCGATCAGCTTGCGGAGCGTCGGGACGGCGGCCTGCACGCGGCCGTCATCGGTGATCGTCGTGCCGTCGAGGGGGACGTTGAGGTCGGATCGCACCAGCACGCGCTTGCCGCGGAGGTCGCCGAGGTCGTCGATCGTCTTCATGTTGCACTCCGGAAGGTGGGGGGTCGTGGGGGGTCGTCACGCGACAGCGTCCGCGTGCTCCGGCGACCTGAGAAGGTCGCGCGGCGCACGCGGACGCAAGTCAGCTGCTCAGAATGTCAGCAGCGTCAGAGCCGCTCGCCCACGTACGAGGTGAGCTTGACGAGGGAGTTGGAGTAACCCCACTCGTTGTCGTACCAGGAGACGACCTTGACCAGCGTGCCGCTCACCTTGGTGAGGCCGGCGTCGAAGATCGAGGAGGCCGGGTTCGTCACGATGTCCGAGGACACGATCGGGTCCTCGGTGTACTCCAGGATCCCCGCGAGCTCAGCGGTCTCGGAGGCCGCCTTGATCGCCGCGTTGATCTCCTCGACGGTGGTCTCGCGAGAGGCCGTGAAGGTGAGGTCCGTGGCGGAGCCGGTCGGGACCGGGACGCGCAGCGCGAAGCCGTCCAGCTTGCCCTTGAGCTGCGGGAGAACGAGCGAGACCGCCTTGGCGGCACCGGTCGACGTCGGCACGATGTTGATCGCGGCGGCGCGGGCGCGGCGCAGGTCCTTGTGGGGACCGTCCTGCAGGTTCTGGTCACCCGTGTAGGCGTGGATCGTGGTCATGAGGCCGCTGACGATGCCCACGGCATTGTCGAGGACCATGGCCATCGGGGCGAGGCAGTTCGTGGTGCAGGACGCGTTCGAGATGATGTGCTGCGTCGCTGCGTCGTAGTCGGTGTGGTTGACACCGACGACGAACGTGCCGTCCTCGTTCTTGGCCGGAGCCGAGATGATGACCTTCTTGGCGCCGGCGGTGATGTGCGCCTTCGCCTTGGTCGCGTCCGTGAAGAACCCGGTCGACTCGATGACGATGTCGGCGCCGAGCTCGGCCCACGGGAGGTTGGCCGGCTCGCGCTCGGCGAGCACGCGGAAGGCCTTGCCGTCCACCGTGATCGACTTGTCGTCGTACGTGACCTCGGCGGGCAGCCGGCCGAGGATCGAGTCGTACTTGAGCAGCGTCGCCAGGGTCTTGTTGTCCGTGAGGTCGTTCACGCCGACGATCTCGATGTCGGCACCGGACGCCAGGATGGCCCGGTAGAAGTTACGTCCGATGCGGCCGAAGCCGTTGATACCAACGCGGATGGTCACATTGCCTCCTCAGCGCCGGCACACGCCGGCGCACATATTGCCAATGACAGATGAGTCCGCACACTAAGTGCGTGTCCGGGGCCCGCGCAAGATCGCGCTTTCTTGACCTGCTCAAGGCCACCGGATGGTTTGAGTTTATACCCCCTGGGCGGGTTCGCGCGGGGACCAACGTCTCTCGCGGGAGCGGGTCAGAGGTCCAGCAGATCGGGGCTGAGCCCGGACTCCGTGTCGGGGATCCCGAGGTCGGCCGCGCGCTTGTCGGCGGTGGCCAGCAGGCGACGGATCCGACCTGCGACGGCGTCCTTCGTGAGCACCGGATCGGCAAGCTTGCCGAGCTCCTCGAGCGACGCGTGCTTGTGCGCGAGGCGCAGCTCGCCGGCCTCGCGCAGGTGGTCGGGGAGCTCCGCGCCGAGGATCTCGAACGCCCGCTCGATGCGGGCGCCCGCGGCCACGGCGGCCCGGGCCGAGCGGCGCAGGTTGGCGTCGTCGAAGTTCGCCAGGCGGTTCGCGGTGCCGCGCACCTCGCGGCGCATGCGTCGTTCCTCCCAGACCATCATCGCGTCGTGCGCGCCGAGCCGGACCAGCATCGCGCTGATCGCGTCGCCGTCGCGGATCACGACCCGGTCGACGCCGCGCACCTCGCGCGCCTTGGCCGCGATGCCGAGCCGCCGCGCGGCACCGACCAGCGCGAGGCCCGCCTCGGGGCCGGGGCAGGTGATCTCCAGGGAGGCGGAGCGACCGGGCTCGGTGAGCGAGCCGTGCGCGAGGAAGGCGCCGCGCCAGGCGGCCTCGGCCTCCCCGATCCCGCCGGAGACGACCTGCGGGGGCAGCCCGCGCACCGGCCGGCCGCGGTTGTCGAGCAGGCCCGTCTGGCGGGCGAGCGACTCGCCGTCCTTCACGACGCGCACGACGTACCGGCTGCCGCGACGGATCCCGCCGGCCGAGACGACGATGACGTCGCTGGTGTGCCCGTAGACCTCCGAGATGGCCTGCCGCAACCGGCGCGCGGCGATCCCGGTGTCGAGCTCGGCCTCGATCACGATCCGGCCGGAGATGATGTGCAGCCCGCCCGCGAATCTCAACGTCGCGGACACCTCGGCCTTGCGACAGGACGTCCTGTCGACATGGAGCCGAGCGAGCTCATCCTTCACCTGTGCCGTCAGCGCCATGGCGTCATCCTGCCATCTACATCGTTCTTAACCCGACGTCCCCGAGGAAGTCATCGAACACGTCCCGGTAGGCCGCCGCAAGGCGTAGCGGGTCGTGCCGAGGGGTCCCGTCGCCGGTCCGGACCTGCCGCAGGAGGAGGCGCGCACCGAGGTCGGCGGCGATCGACACGAGCGGCCCGACGTCCTCGACGGCCGCGGGATCGGCGATCACCGCATCGATGCGCAGGTTCGGGGCGTGCTCGTGCAGCACCTCGAGGTGCTCGGTCGCGGTCATGCCGTCCGTCTCGCCGTGCTCCTCGGCGGACAGGTTGAGCGTGATGCAGCGCCGCGCCTTGGTCCGGTGTAGCGCGGCGGCGAGCTCGGGGACCAAAAGGTGCGGCAGCACGGACGTGTACCAGGACCCGGGTCCGAGGATGATCCAGTCCGCCCCGTCGATGGCCTCGATCGCCTCGGGGCATGCGGGCGGATCGGCTGGCACCAGCCGGATCTGCTCGATGTGGCCGGGGGTGACGGCCACCAGGCTCTGCCCGTGCACGACGTGCCTGGTCGCGGTCGCGACGCCGGCGGAGCGGGTGAAATCCACGACGTCGGCCTCGATCGCGAGCGGGACGGCCGCCATCGGCAGCACCCGGCCGCGGGCGCCGAGCAGCCGGCCGACCCAGTCCAGGCCGGCCACGGTGTCCCCGAGCTGTTCCCACAGCGCGACGATGAGCAGGTTGCCGACCGCGTGCTGGTCGAGGCTGCCGGCGGAAGTGAACCGGTGCTGGAGCAGGTCGCTCCAGGTGCGGCCCCACTCGGTGTCGTCGCACAGCGCGGTCAGCGCCATCCGCAGGTCGCCCGGGGGCAGCACGCCCAGCTCGGCGCGCAGCCGGCCGGACGAGCCGCCGTCGTCGGCGACGGTGACGATCGCGGTGAGGCGGTCCGACATCAGGCGCAGCGCGGAGAGGGTCGCGGCCAGACCGTGCCCCCCACCCAACGCGACGACGACGGGCCCGGCGAGCCGCGCAGCGCTCACGGACTACTCCTTGCCGAGGTCGCGGGCGGCGACGGTGACCTGCTGGCCGAGCGCGCGCAGCTCGCCCGCGATCGCGTTGCTGATCGCGACGGACCGGTGCTTTCCGCCGGTGCAGCCGACCGCGATCGTCACGTATCGCTTCTCTTCCTTCAGATAGCCCGCCAGGACGGGCTCGAGGGCGGCGACGTACCGCTCCACGAACAGGCGCGCCCCGGGCAGCCCGAGCACGTAGTCGCGCACCGGGGCGTCCTGGCCGGTCAGGTGCCGCAGCTCGGTGACCCAGTACGGGTTGGCCAGGAAGCGGACGTCCACGACGTGGTCGGCGTCGAGCGGGATCCCGTACTTGAACCCGAACGAGACGATGTTGATGCGCAGCGCGTCCTCGGTGGTGCCGGCGACGGCGGCGCGGACCTCACGGGCGAGGTCGTGCACGTTGAGGTCGGAGGTGTCGATGAGCACGTCGGTGCGCTCGCGCAGGTCGGCGAGCAGCGCGCGCTCGGCCGCGATCCCGTCCAGGACGCGACCCTTGCCCTGCAGCGGGTGCGGGCGGCGGACCGCCTCGAAGCGCCGCACGAGCACCTCGTCGGACGCGTCGAGGAACAGGATCCGGTACTCGATGCCCGACGCGCGCAGGGTGGTGAGCACCTGGGCGAGGTCGGTGAAGAACTCCCGGCCGCGGGCGTCGACGACGGCGGCGAGGCGCTTGACGCCGACCCCCGGGGCACCGCGGTTCATCATCCCGACGAGGTGCACGAGCATCTCGGCGGGCAGGTTGTCCACGACGTACCAGTCGAGGTCCTCGAGCACGGCGGCGGCCCGGGTGCGCCCGGCCCCCGACATGCCGGTGATGATGAGCACCTGTGCGGCGCTCAGCTTCGGGGCGGGGGTCGCCGCCTCCAACGCGGGAATTCCGAAGGGGACGGTGATCGGATCAGGTTCGCCGGTCATGGCTCCAGCATGCCAGGTGCACCGAGCGCCTAGTGCCGCGCCGGCGGGTCGGGTGCCTGATGGCGCGCCACACCCCGCCCGGGTCGGTACGGCTAGCGGGGGGTCTGCGGGGTCGCGGGGG